>DASYEG010000109.1:0-32219 GCA_036499145.1 Micropepsaceae bacterium
CTCTTGCGGCTCTTCGGCATCAACGGTTCAAGGAGCGTCCATTCCTCATCGGATAAATCAAATCGCATGATCCACCTCCCATCACGGTGAATCACTGTTCGTCAAAATTTTCAACGATCTATGTGGGTACAGACCCTAGTCCGACTTAAGCACGAACTTTTCCGCATCGATTGACCAACTTGAAGTCATTTCTGAGCCGCGCGGACATGCCTTTCGCGTGGCCATCTACGTTGGCCAGCACCACGATTCATGGTTATTTTCATCCACATGATGTGCATGGACCGCGTGGGGCTCGATAAGAACACTTCGTTCCTATGGAAGTGTTCTCGAATCGTCTGCGTCAGGAAGCACGCATGCTTGGCTTAGCGGACGTCCAGGTTGCTCGTCGGGCAGGACTTACGGAACGACGCTACGGGAATTATGTTGCGGGCATTCGTGAGCCCGATCTACTTATCTTGGTGAAGATAACCACCGCGCTTTCCACCACGCCCAACCGACTGCTTGGCATTGGGGATGCCCCAGGAACGCTCGATGAAAAAGCCACATACATCGCTATATTAAGTGCGGCTGAGACCCTCCCTGTCGAAGACCTTGAATCCGTCCTCATTCAGATAGAGGCGCTTGCGCGTCACAGGGCGAAAAAGCCGAAGCGCAGGCGAGACGAATATTAGCGGTGGCCGCCGGGGATATCGGACTTGGCTGCGGCGCTTCGGGGGGTAGTACCCCTGGCGTAGCAGCAATGCCTCGCCTGAACGTTTCTAACCCGTTCGGCGGCCATTTCTTTATTCCTGGCCGGATGGCAGCTTGGTCTTCGGCGCTAGGGCTTGGCTATCCTATAGCTAAATTGCAGAAGGGACTGCCTTTTGTGGGGTACCAGGGGTGGAAAATACCCTGCTAACGTAAGCCGCTGATTTTAAAAATAAAGTTTGATATGGTTTGGCGCCCCCATGGGGTTTCGAACCCCAGTTTTCGCCGTGAGAGGGCGACGTCCTAGGCCGCTAGACGATGGGGGCGGCGACAAAACCGCTTATACGGTTGCGCTGGGATCGGATCAAGACGAGCGCACGCCCTCTCAATCTTCGCGCACGGCGATTGGGGCAAAGCCGGTCTCTTCCACGAAATGATGAGCACCAAGCGTGAGCCCCCCCTCTGTGGAACCGCCCACGATCAGCCACAGAAAATCGGATTCATAGGCTTGGGCACGATCGGTCGCGGATGGCGCGGGCACCCCATCGGGGTGGGAATGAAAGCAGCCGATGATCCGCCGTTGCGACCCACGCAGAGTGCGCATCAGATCGAACTGCGCTTGCGGATCGATCTGAAAATGCCGCGTTGGATTTTCCGCCACATTCGCGATTTCATGCACAGCCGTCACGTGCCAGCCCTCCTCTCTCGACACGCCCTCGATCAGGCCGCAACATTCGCAAGGGTAGCTGCGAGCGGCGGCGTTCAGAATTTGCGCCGCCAGCGCATCGGGAAGATGGAGAGACCGTCCCATCACGGCTTTGCGTTGATCGCGATGCGGCCCAGCACACGCCCCGATCCCGCATCGAGGACCACCAATTCCTCGCCGTTCGGTCCGGACAGCCTGAGCAGGATCCGGCTGCCATCGAGCTCTGTCGATTCGACATGCTCGCCCGGCGCCACCACCGTCGCGGCATAGGAGGCATCGGCCGGTGCGCGGTTGCCTGCCTTGAGCACCGCCCCCACCATCAGCCCAACCACGCCTAGCAATATGAGCACGCCCAGGATAATGACGACGGCCAAAAGGCCGCGATGGCTTGGGACATTGGGGGCATCGCTCGTAGCCATGGCCGATTCTTCATCGTTAAACGGAAAGATGCACGAATTTCGCGCAAGCGAAACGCACAAGGGATGGCGGCTGGACCATTTCCTGGCCGCCAATCTGCCCGAGCTTTCACGTTCACGCCTGCAGGACCTGATCGCGAAAGACGCCGTCACGCTCGGCGGCACGACGATAAAAGACCCGAACAAGCGGGTCAAACCGGAGGATCTGATCGCGATTTTCGTGCCCCCGCCCCTTCCCGCTTCGCCGCAACCCCAATCCATTCCGCTTGCCATCGTCTATGAAGATTCCGACCTTCTCGTGATCGACAAACCGGCGGGACTCGTGGTCCATCCGGCGGCCGGCAATCTGGACGGCACGCTCGTCAACGCGCTGCTTGCCCATTGCGGAGATTCTCTTTCCGGCATTGGCGGTGTCGCACGGCCGGGAATCGTGCACCGGCTCGACAAGGATACCAGCGGGCTTCTGGTCGCCGCCAAGACCGAGCGCGCGATGCGCAGTCTCGCCAAGCAATTCGCCGCGCACGCCGTTGAGCGCGCCTACAACGCCGTGGTCTGGGGGGCGCCGCGGGTAGGCGAGGGTTTGGTCGAGGGCAATCTTGGCCGCAACCCGTTCGACCGCAAACGCATGGCGGTCCTGCGTGGACAAGGAAAGCCAGCCCGGACCCGGTATCGGGTTCTGGAAAAATTCGGCTCTGACGAAAAACCCTTCGCCGCACTGGTGGAATGCCGCCTCGAAACGGGGCGGACGCATCAAATCCGCGTGCATCTCGCCCATATCGGCCATCCCCTGATCGGGGATTCCACCTATGGCCGCAGCCGCCACCCCCCGCGGGCGAAAACGCCGATAGAAAAAACCGCCTATGAGGCCGCAGATGAATTCCCCCGCCAGGCGCTGCATGCCGGCGTGCTCGGTTTCTTCCATCCCACGCGCCAGCTCAAACTTCGCTTCGAATCGGCTTGGCCGGATGATTTCTCCAGCCTGGTTAAGGCCTTACGCGGATTGACACTTACAGGCGCACCTTAGGCGATCTTGCAATACAGCCAAGCCATACCCACATTCGGTAGAGATCGGGGATACGCACAATCCGACATGCGTTAGCACCATGGTAGGCTATGCTCCGGCAGAGCCGTGTGTGCGTCGTTGTAAGGGGAATTAGGCAATGGCAACGAGAGCCTTACCGGCCATGGGCGAAGGCGGCCTTTCGCGCTACCTCGCTGAAATCCGCAAATTCCCCCTGCTCGACCCGCAGGAGGAATACATGCTCGCCAAACGTTGGCGCGAGCATGAGGACACCGATGCTGCGCACAGACTCGTTACCAGCCATCTCAGACTGGTGGCGAAGATCGCCATGGGTTATCGCGGCTATGGCTTGCCGATTAACGAAGTCATCGCGGAAGGCAATATCGGGCTGATGCAGGCGGTGAAACGCTTTGAGCCCGAACGCGGCTTCCGGCTAGCGACTTATGCGATGTGGTGGATACGGGCCTCTATCCAGGAATACATCCTGCGTTCCTGGAGTCTGGTGAAACTCGGTACCACGGCGGCGCAGAAAAAACTGTTCTTCAATTTGCGCCGGGTGAAGGGCCAGATCGAAGCCTTGGAAGAAGGCGATCTCAGGCCTGAACACGTGACGGACATCGCAAAAAAACTGGGCGTGCCGGAAGAGGAGGTGGTGAACATGAACCGCCGTCTTGCCTCGCCCGATTCTTCGTTGAACACGCCCTTGGGTGCGGACTCCGACATGGAATGGCAGGACTGGCTGCCGGACGATTCCGTCGACCAGGAGACACGCCTCGCGGAAACCGAAGAACTGGACGAACGCCGGACGCTGCTTTCCACCGCCCTCGAGGAACTCACCCCCCGCGAGCGCGACATTCTCGAAGCGCGCCGGCTTCGCGACGAACCCATGACGCTGGAGGACCTCTCCGTCAAATACGACATCAGCCGCGAGCGCGTGCGCCAGATCGAGGTCCGGGCCTTTGAAAAGCTTCAGGAAAAGATGAAGTCGGCGCTCTCCCACAAGCGCGCCGAGACCCTCGACGCCCGGTAGTCTCTGCCCTAAACTGCGCGCCGGAACTTGAAAAAGACCGTGCGCCGCGGGGAGGGTCAGCATGCAAAAATTGATCAACACATTGGTCTTGGGTGTGGCCGGCATTTTCGTCGTGTCGGCCGCTTTTGCCATCGTCCAGCAGATGGTGAAGACCATGACCTTGCAGTCGCTGTCCGCCAACGACATCTCCGTGGACCAGGCGCTTCTCGTCGCCCAAGGCGCGATCAACGAGTGCAAAAAGGACAGCCCTGCCTTGACCGTCGCAGTGGTGGACCATGAAGGCGGCGTGCGCTTTCTGATCCGCGGCGATGGCGCCTCGCCGGAAGCCGTCGAGAACGCACGTAAAAAGGCTTACACCGCACGCACTTTCCGGGCATCGACCTCGTCCTGGATGGAGCGCACGGCGATGGATGCCCTGGACGACAAGGGCAAGCGCATCGATCTTTACGGCCAGCGCATGCTCGAAAACATCATCGCGCAAAAGGGCGGCCTGCCGATCATCTGGCATGGCGACGCCATCGGAGGCGTCGGGGTTTCGGGATCGAAAGGCGGCGAGGAGACGGACGAAGGCTGTGCCAAAGCGGGCGTTGAAGCCATCGCCGATCAGCTCTTTTAGACAGCCGGATTTCGCGGCCGTCTCAGCACTATCTCGGGAGGATTTCAATGTCTCGCATGTCTACGATCTGGAAAGCAGCCGCAGCAGCCGCCCTTCTTTCGATCGCCAGCCAATCCGCGTACGCGCAATCCTCGAGCCTGACTTCGGCTCAGGCCATGGCAGCGCTACAGGCCGTGCAGGCCTACGCCAAAAACGACGGCTCTAACCCGTCGCTGGCTGTGATCGACCGTGACGGCAATACCGTCTTGCTGCTCAAGGGCAATGGCGCGGCGCCCCACAATATCGGCCTCGCACAGCGTAAGGCGTTCACTGCGAACCAGTTCAAGATGCGATCGATCGACTGGCGCGACCGCACCATGCCGGGAAAACCGAATGCCGATGAGCGCAATACGCCCAACGCCGTTCCGCTCGGCGGCGGCGTGCCCATCATGGTCGGCAACGATGTGGTCGGCGCGGTAGGCGTCTCGGGCACCCGAGGCGGCCAGGAAGGCGACACCGCCGGCGCTCAGGCGGGCGCCGATGCAGCGGCCGCAGCCGCTGCGCAGAGACCGCTCGCGCAAAATTAAACCCTTATTCGGAGTGATGCATGAAAGCGCTTTTCAGCCTGCTGTTCTGCGCGCTCGCCGTCCTCGGCGTGACGCAAGCCAACGCCGCCGATGTGGTGATCCAGGGACCGATCCACACGACCACCTTCGTCGAGGTGAGCCCCGGAGCCGTCACGCAGACTGTGGCGATGTTGAAGGAATATCGCGACGCCACGCGTAAGGAACCGGGCGCGACATCGGCCAATATCTATCAGGAAGCGACCACTCCGTCGCGGTTTGTCAGCAATGAGGTGTGGAAGGATATGGCCGCCTATGAGGCTCACGCCAAGGCAACCGCCGCGACGCAGCTCGCCCAGAAGCTGCACCCCATCGAATATGGGCCGCCGGATTCGCGCACCCATATCGGCTATTTCATGGCGCCGGGTGGTGGAGCGCCCACCGCGAACAGCGTTGTCATCTTGAGCCATCTCGACGTGACGCCGAACGTGCTCCCCAAGCTCATGGAGATCATGAAGTCCCTGTCGGAAGGTTCGGCAAAGGATCCGGGGATGCAGACCTATCAGATCCTTCGCCAGACAGCCGGCGCGGGTAATCATTTCCGGCTGTTCGAGATCTGGGCCAGCGACCGGGCGTTCGATGCGCATAATTTGGCGGCGCACACCCAGGGGTTCCGCGACGAGCTGTATCCGCTTCTCGGTACGCCCTACGACCAGCGCAAATATGTACCGGTGAATTGAGCTTGGGCGCACGCGAGACGGCAGTTTTGCCCTGTGGAAGATGGAAGCAATCGTGGAGGACAATATGAGATCGGTTCACCGCTTGATCGCGTGCGCCGTGCTGGCGGCGGCGCTGATAGGCCCGGCACAGGGCCAGCAGCAGATCCAAGGGGTGACGGTGGTCAATGGGCCGATTTACACCATGACCTATATCGAGGTCATTCCGAGTGCCAAAGCGCAAGCCATCGCCATGATGAAGGATTATCGCGATGCGAGCCGAAAGGAGCCTGGCGCGATGTATGCCGATATCTACCAGGAAGAAGGCCAATCGCATCGCTTCGTGGTGAGCGAGATTTGGCAGAACCGAGGCGCGGTGGAGACCCACACCAAGGGCGCAGCCGTCGCCGGCCTGATCCAGAAGATGAAACCGATCGAAACAGGCCCCCTCGACATGCGCATTCATCAAGCCCATTCGGTGACGCCGCCGCACGCGCCCAATGCGAACGATGTCGTTGTCATCAGCCATATCGACGTGGCCGGCGGCAACACGCAGAATCTGATCAACGCATTCGCCCCCCTTGCGGAAGGCAGCCGCAAGGAACCCGGCATGGTGCAGTTTGAGATCCTTGATGAGGTACCCGCTCATGTGAACCATTTCCGCTCGTTCGAGGAATGGTCGAGTCTCGCCGCCTTCGAGGCGCACAATCGTGCTCCGCACACGCAGGCTTACCGCACCACCGTTCTGCAATGGCTCGGAACGCCTTACGATCAGCGGCTGTATCGGTTGGTCAATTAGGCGGGCGATCTGACAAACAAACGGTCGCCATGATCGACCATATCGGCATTCCGGTTTCCGATTACGCCTGCGCCAAGGCGTTCTACGAGAAGGCGCTCGCGCCGCTAGACTACAGACTCATCATGGAAGTACAGCAGCCTGAGGATGGCATCCCCGCTGCGGGCTTTGGAGCGGACAGCAAGCCGGATTTCTGGATCGGCGGCGAAGGCGGTCTGAACAAACGCGTGCATATTGCCATCCTGGCGAAAAGCCGGTCCATGGTCGATGCATTCTACAAAGCTGCGCTGGCCGCCGGAGGCCGCGACAACGGCGCACCCGGCCTCAGGCCCCTCTATCATCCGAATTATTATGGCGCGTTCGTACTCGATCCCGACGGGCATAATATCGAAGCCGTATGTCACGATGCAGAATAACTGACACATTCCCCAAAAGGAACGGCCGCTTTCCCCAGGGATAGCGGCCGTTTTGTCTCCTGTCATCCTTCGTCAAGCTTGGGATGAGTCGGTATCAGATCAATACCATTTGCGCAGACGCACTTCGCTCGCATTGCCGACAAGCATCGCGAATTTCTTCACGTCGCTCATGCCGTAATGATAGGGATAGACGATCTTCGGCTTGAAATCCTTTACCCAATTCGCTGCCGCCTCTTCGGTCATGGTGTAGGGCAGGTTCATCGGCACGAACGCGACATCGATATTGGGAAGGTTCTTCAATTCCGGTGCTTCCTCGGTATCTCCCGCGAGATAGATGCGTTTGCCGCCCATCGTAAGCACATAGCCATTATCGCGCCCCTTGGGGTGGTACATCATCCGCTCAGGGGTCGTGTTGTATTCCACAACGGCTTCGACTGGTACGCCGGCAAAGTTGCCCTTGTCGCCGTTCTTCATCACCTTGGTCTTCGCCTGCAGGGCCGGTGGCATTTTGGCAAAGACGCTTTGCGGCGCCACGATCACGGTGTTGGGACCGGCCAGATCGGTCAGCGTCGGCACGCTGTAATGGTCGTCATGCTCGTGAGTGATCAGAATGAGGTCGGGGGCAGCGGCACCCTTGAAATCGGCTGCGCCGCTCTTCATCGGGTCGGGCGGAAAAGCTGTCGGATCGGCAACGATCCGCTTGCCGTTCCATGTCAGTACCACGCCCGCGTGGTGCACCGGATGGATGACCAGATCGCCGTTCGAGGTGGCGAGCTTGTCGTCTTGCGCGGTCTGAGCCGCAACCGATGTGGACATCGATACCGAAAGCGTCGTCGATGCGAGCGCCAACACGGCCACCGCAGCGGCTGCGCCTAAAAGGCGAATGTTTTTCACGATTGTCTTCTCCAAGGTTCGGTTTCAAGAAGTCAGCCCGGCGATGCACAGCGGCCGGCCGGGGCCGAAGCGGGTTATACTGCGATGATGCAGGTTAGGCTATGGTCGGCACTATGCCCCGGCCATAGAAGGGGCACGATGAAACTCAATCTCTGGCAGATCGACGCATTTTCCGAGAAGCCCTTTCGGGGAAATCCCGCCGCTGTGGTGCCTCTGCGGCAATGGCTGCCCGACATAACGATGCAGGCCATCGCCAATGAGAACAATCTCGCTGAGACCGCTTTCTTCGTCCCGCGCGAATTGGGATTCTACGATCTGCGCTGGTTCACGCCCACCATGGAAGTGCCGCTTTGCGGGCACGCGACAATTGCATCGGCATGGGTGATTTTCTCCGAATTGGCACCGGAATTGGATTGCGTGCGCTTCGCTACGCAAAGCGGGGTGCTGACCGTGGAGAAGGGACCGGATGGCTGCCACCGCATGGCTATGCCAGCGGGGCGCGTGGAATCGTGGATAGGCCCGGAAGGACTCAGCCATGCGCTCGGCGAATCGCTCGGTGTTGGTCCACCCAGCGAAATCCACTTCGCGCCGACCGGCGCTGGCGGGACCCCCGCTCCGCTCGCTGTCTGGCCGGAAGCGGCCATCCGATCGATGCAATATTCCGGCGCACTCTCGGCAGCGCTTTCCGATGCCGGCTTGGACGCGTTGCTCGTGACCGCCCGGGGCGATGGCGCACCTTACGATTACGTCGCGCGATTCTTTGCGCCTGGCCTAGGCGTGCCTGAAGACCCCGTGACGGGTTCGATGAATTGCACGCTCGTGCCTTTCTGGGCGAAGCGCCTCGGCAAGACGCAACTTCGCGCCTATCAAGCATCCCCGCGTGGTGGCGATCTTCTGTGTACGGATGAGGGTGAGCGTGTGGTTCTGTCCGGACCCTGCGCGCTTTATCTCAGGGGCGAGATCGAAGTCTGATCCGTGCGACCGGCGTGTCTGTTCTGCGCGGCCAGGCGCTCGCACACGGCATCGAGACCCGCTTCAAGACCGGCGATAGGCACCGCCTCGTCCAGACGAAAGCCGCGGTTGGCGGCATGAAGTCCGACGAGTCCCAACTCGTTCGGCGGATCGAGCCAGATATGTCCCGTCGATTCGTGCCGCGCATCGGCCCAGACATAGACCGTGATCGAGCGCACGACGTTCTGACGATGACCGGTATAGACATGCAACCCGTGCTTTTCGGCCCAGGCCGTCAGAATGGGATCGGTTGCGCTATAATCATTCATGGCGACATGTTGAGCAAAGCCACCGCAAACGGCAAGCTTCCAACGCGCGATTGACGCGAGCGTGCCGACTCGCTACAGACGCCTCGGGCCACGCTCCCCCAACGGAGCGCCATCATTCTGGAAGGAATGAAACATGACCGGGAATTATCCGGCCGTGCGCCCAGCACGGCTTTTTTTTTCGTCCGGACCTTGTACCAAACGGCCGGGCTGGACCCTTGAAGCCCTGAACCAGGCGTGCCTGGGCCGCTCGCATCGCTCCAAGCCGGGTAAAGCAAAGCTCAAGGAAGCCATCGACCGAACCCGCAGCGTGCTATGTGTCCCCGCGGACTATCGCATCGGCATCGTCGCGGGTTCCGATACGGGTGCCGTGGAGATGGCGCTTTGGTCGCTTCTGGGACCCCGCGCAATCGACGTTCTGGCCTGGGAAAGCTTCGGCGAGGACTGGGTCACCGATGTCGCCAAACAGCTCAAATTGAAAGACACGCGCATCGTCAAGGCGGCCTATGGCGAATTGCCGGATCTGCGGCAAATCGACGGAGCCCGCGATGTCGTCTTCCTGTGGAATGGAACGACATCCGGCGTGCGTGTGCCGAATGGCGATTGGATCGCCGATAACCGCCAAGGCCTCACCATCTGCGACGCGACGTCCGCGGCGTTCGCGATGGATTTGCCCTGGCCGAAGCTCGATGTCGTTACCTTCTCTTGGCAAAAGGTTCTGGGCGGCGAAGGCGCCCACGGCATGCTGATTCTTTCGCCGCGCGCCGTACAGCGGCTTGAGACCTACATCCCGCCTTGGCCCATGCCGAAAACCTTCCGCATGACCAAGGACGGCAAACTGGTCGAAGGCATTTTCGAAGGCGAGACCATCAACACGCCCTCCATGCTGGCCGTCGAGGATTATCTCGACACGCTGAAATGGGCGGAAAGCATCGGCGGCCTCTCCGGTTTGATGGCGCGCGCGGACCGCAATCTCGGCGTGCTCGCGAACTGGGTGCAGAAAACCGGCTGGGTGGATTTTCTTGCCCGTGATCCCCTCACCCGTTCCAACACCAGCGTGTGTCTCAAGGTCGTTGACCCCTGGTTCACCGCGCTGAATGCCGAGGCGCAAAGTGCGGCTGCGTCCAGAATCGCGAGCCTGCTCGAAAAGGAAGGCGTCGCGCTGGATATCGGCGGTTATCGTGCGGCTCCTCCCGGCCTGCGCATCTGGTGTGGGGCGACCGTTGAATCCTCCGATCTGGAAGCCCTCACGCCCTGGCTCGATTGGGCCTTTGCCCACGTCAAGAACGGTTGAAATCCCATGCCCAAAGTTCTGATTTCCGACAAATTGTCTCCGGCCGCGATCGCCATCTTCAAGGAGCGCGGCGTCGAGGCCGACGTGAAGACCGGCCTCGCCAAGGACGAACTCATCAAGATCATCGGCGATTATGACGGTCTGGCCATCCGCTCGGCCACCAAAGTCACCGCCGATGTGATCCGGGCAGCAAAAAAGCTGAAGGTCATCGGGCGCGCTGGCATCGGTGTCGACAATGTCGATATTCCCGCTGCGACCGCGGCCGGAATGATTGTGATGAACACGCCGTTCGGAAATTCGATCACCACGGCCGAACACGCCATTGCGCTGATGATGGCGCTTGCCCGCGACATTCCCGCAGCGAATGCCTCCACCCATGCCGGGAAATGGGAAAAGAACCGCTTCATGGGTGTGGAGCTGACCGGCAAGGTTTTCGGCCTCGTCGGGTGCGGCAATATCGGTTCCATCGTGGCCGATCGCGCCAAGGGCTTGCGGATGCGGGTCATCGCCTACGATCCCTATCTGTCGCCCGAACGGGCAACGGATCTGGGCGTGGAGAAAGTCGAACTCAACGATCTGATCGCACGCGCCGATTTCATTTCGCTGCATACGCCGCTGACGCCGGAAACCCGCAACATCATCTCGGCTGACGCCATTGCCCGCATGAAAAAGGGCGCGCGACTGATCAATTGCGCGCGCGGCGGGCTGGTGGACGAAGCCGCAGTGAAAGCAGCACTCGATTCCGGACAGCTCGCGGGGGCTGCCTTCGATGTGTTCGAGGAAGAACCCGCGACGAGCAATCTTCTGTTCGGCAATGAGAAGGTCGTGTCCACGCCGCATCTGGGCGCCTCCACCAGCGAGGCTCAGGAGAATGTGGCCCTTCAAGTCGCCGAGCAGATTTCCGATTACCTCTTGACGGGCGCGGTGACGAATGCGCTGAACATGCCTTCGATCTCCGCCGACGAAGCGCAAAAAGTCGGGCCTTGGATCGCGCTTGCGGAACATCTCGGCGCCTTTGCCGGACAGCTTACGGAATCCAGCATTTCCGCCGTGGAGCTTGTCTTTGAAGGCACGGCCTCGACGCTGAACACGCGCGCGCTCACTCAGGCTGCGATCTCGGGACTGTTGAAGCCTGCGCTCTCCGAAGTGAACATGGTCAATGCCCCCATCGTCGCGAAGGAACGCGGAGTGCGCATCTCCGAAGTGCGCCGCGATCAGGAAGGCGCCTATGAGGGCTATATCAAACTGACAGTCACGACCGACCAGCAGGCACGCAGCGTCGCCGGCACCGTGTTCTCGAACAATCGGCCGCGCCTGATCCAGATCAAGAATATCGATCTCGATGCCGAATTCGCGCCGCATATGCTTTACATCACCAATGAGGACAAGCCGGGATTCATCGGCCGACTCGGCATGCTGCTCGGCAATGCGCATGTGAACATCGCGAATTTCAATCTCGGACGCGCCTCGCGCGGAGCCGATGCGATTTGCGTCGTCCAAGTCGACGAGCGGGTGCCGGACAGCGTTCTGCAGGAAATCCGGTCGCTGCCCTGGGTGAAGCAGGCACGCGCGCTGGCATTCTGAGTGCGTTGGTTCTGAGTGTCTTGGTAAGGAAGAGCGATGAGTCCCGCTCTTGGTTTCATTCTGGCTTGGACAGCGTGGGCCCTTTCCTGGGGGGCCGCGGCGGCCTGGTCGTCCCACACCGCCAAGCGGTCCGCAATCGCATCGGCGCTTGCCTATCGCCTGACCATAACAGCGGGGGCCGTTCTTCTTTTCCACCGTACATCCGAGCGGCTGAAAGCGCCGATGCTTTGGCATGTCGGACTGATTGGCGCGTGGCTTCTTGTGGCTGTCGCGGTGTTGGGTTTTTTGTTCACATGGTGGGCCCGGCTTCATCTGGGCAAATTGTGGTCGGGTTCGGTGACCCTCAAGGAAGATCATCGCATCATCGACAGCGGACCCTATGGCTTGGTGCGCCATCCCATCTACACGGGAATCCTGGTGGCGATCTTCGCGACAGCCGCAGCCGAAGCGACCCTTCCGGCAATGACCGGAGCGGCGCTCATGAGCCTCGGCATCTGGATGAAAGCGCGCGTCGAGGAGAAATTCCTGCGCCAAGAACTCGGCGCCGCGGCTTATGATTCCTATGCCGCGCGTGTGCCGATGCTGCTGCCATTTTTGTGAGGTCCTTCGCTCGACCCCCGGCAGGGGACGCGCTATGACATCGCAGCAGATTGCGGATGAAGACGGATGGCCAATGTTGCGGTGATCGGCGCCCAATGGGGCGACGAGGGCAAGGGGAAGATCGTCGACTGGCTGTCGGCGCGCGCCGATGTGGTGGTGCGTTTCCAGGGCGGCCACAATGCCGGCCACACGCTCGTCATCGATGGCGTGACGTATAAATTGTCGCTGCTGCCTTCGGGCGTGGTGCGTCCCGGCAAGCTCGCCATCATTGGCAATGGCGTGGTCGTCGACCCATGGGCGTTCCTCGAGGAGATCGCCCGCGTACAGGCGCTCGGCGTCGCCGTCACACCGGACAATCTGATCGTGGCGGAGAACGCGGCACTCATCCTGCCTTTGCATCGCGAGCTCGACGTCGCGCGCGAATCCGACAGCAGCGTTCAGGCGCTCGGCACCACCAAGCGCGGTATCGGCCCGGCCTATGAAGACAAGGTTGGCCGCCGCGCGTTGCGGGTGGTCGATCTGAAGGATTTCGCGAACCTGCCCCGCAAGATCGACCGGCTGCTCGCCCATCACAACATGCTCCGGCGCGGCGGCAATCTGCCCGAAATCGATGCGCGCGCCCTGTTCGATTCGTTGCGCGACATCGCGCCGAAAATCGTCCCTTTCGCCTCCTGTGCGTGGCGGCGCCTCGACGAGGTGCGCAAACAGGGTAAGCGAATCCTCTTCGAAGGCGCACAGGCCGTATTGCTCGACATCGATCACGGGACCTATCCCTATGTCACCTCCTCGAACACGGTCGCGGGACAGGCCGCGGCAGGTTCGGGAATCGGGCCGCGCCACATCGGCTACGTGCTGGGCATCGCCAAGGCCTATACGACACGGGTCGGCGAAGGTCCGTTCCCAACCGAACTCACCGACGCGACCGGCGAGCGTATCGGCAAAATCGGC
This sequence comes from Micropepsaceae bacterium, assembly GCA_036499145.1. Lineage (GTDB taxonomy): Bacteria > Pseudomonadota > Alphaproteobacteria > Micropepsales > Micropepsaceae > CAIYRG01. The sequence continues at coordinate 13,544 of DASYEG010000109.1, forward strand.
GCTGAGTTCGGCACGGTCACGGGGCGAAAACGCCGCTGCGGCTGGATCGACACAGTGCTGGTGCGCCAGACCGTGATCACCGGCGGCATTGACGGCATTGCGCTGACCAAACTCGACGTGCTCGACGGCTTCGATGAGATCAAGCTGTGTATCGGGTATCGTTTGGATGGGCGCCAGATCGATTATCTGCCCGCAGACGCAACCGAACAGGCGCGCTGCGAGCCCGTGTACGAGAGCATGGATGGCTGGAAGGGATCGACCCGCGGCGCGCGGAGCTGGGTCCAATTGCCGGCACAAGCGGTCAAATATGTCCGCCGCGTGGAGGAATTGATCGGGGCGCCGGTGGCGCTGCTGTCCACCAGTCCCGAACGCGAGGACACCATCCTGGTGCGCGATCCGTTCATCGACCGGTAAACATGCTTCACGCTGCCGGGGAATCCGGCGTTGGAGCGGCGCTTGAATGCCATTACCCCCCCCGGCGATTGGCCGTCTGGCGGGGAAAAACGCCCAGTGTTTGGCGGAAAAAACAAGAAACGCGCAAGAAAATTTGGTGCGAATAGAGTGCAATTGGGTGCCATTGGCGCGCTATGGACTTGCTCGGTTTGCCTCATCCCGTGAGATATAGGAACCCGATGTCATTGCGTCCATCGCAGCGACACCATTGAAATCCATTCCGGCCGGCCATCGGCTGCGGATCATCTTGCGTGAGGATTGACCGGGCCGGTGCCATGTCCGAACGCGAGGCCATTGCGGATCGCTTCCTGCACGAAATTCCGTGCACGGATGACCGCGTCGCGAAGGGGCAGGCCCTGCGCCAATCCCACGGCGATAGCCGAGGCCAGGGTGCATCCCGTTCCATGAGTCGAGGGATTGGCGATGCGCGGCGCGGTGAATTGGTGTACACCCTCATCATCCACCAACACGTCGGTGACAAGATCGCCGGAGATATGTCCGCCCTTCATCAGGACGGCACGCGCACCGGCATCGCGCAGGATCATACCGGCCCGCGCGCTGTCCTCCGGCGACCGCACTGCGATTCCCGTCAACCGCGCTGCCTCCGGTGCGTTAGGCGTGATCAACGCGGCAAGCGGAAACAACAATCGCCGCATCGCATCCACTCCGGCATCGTCGAGCAGCGCGTGGCCACCCTTTGCGATCATCACGGTGTCGACCACGAGCGGCACGGACGCATAGGCCGCGAGCGCAGCCGCGACCGCCTCGACGCAGGCTGCCGACACCAGCATGCCCGTCTTGATCGCATCCGCGCCGATGTCTGCAAGCACGACGCGCATTTGATCGGCAACGATTCCCGGGGGAACCGGGTGAAAGCCGTGAACACCGGTCGTGTCCTGCACCGTGATCGCCGTAACGGCGGTCATGGCGTAACCGCCCAACGCGGTCACGGTCTTGATGTCGGCCTGGATACCGGCGCCTCCGCCCGAATCCGAACCCGCGACGATCAGGACGCGGGCGGGTTCGATCATGCGCTCGCTTCGCGAATGACCTGCGCGACCTCGCGCACGATCTGGCGCACCAGCTTTTCGTCTTCTCCCTCACCCATGATGCGGATGACCGGTTCGGTTCCGGACTTGCGCACGAGAAGACGGCCATGGCCGTTCAACCGCGCTTCGCAGGCCTTAATATGCGAGGCCACTGTGGCATCGCTCAGCGGCTCACCGCGTTTCAGCCGCACATTTTCCAGCACTTGGGGCGCGGGTTCGAAAATATGGGCGGCCTCGCTCGCGGGCCGGCGTTCCTCCGCCAGCACGGCAAGCACCTGCAACGCACCGATCAGTCCGTCGCCCGTGGTGATGAAGTCGCTGAAGATGATGTGGCCCGATTGTTCGCCACCGACATTGAAACCACCGGCGCGCATCTTCTCGATCACATAGCGGTCCCCGACGGGCGAGCGGACCAGTTTAAGACCCTGGGTGGTGAGATAACGTTCGAGCCCGATGTTCGACATCACCGTGCCGACCACGCCCCCGCCTTTCAGCTCGCCGGACTTCGCCCAGGAACGCGCGATCAGCGCCAGCACCTGGTCCCCATCGATGATGTAGCCCTTTTCGTCGCACATCACGACACGGTCGGCATCGCCATCGAGCGCGATACCGAAATCCGCCCGCGTCTCCTTCACCTTCTCGATCATCGCGGTGGGCGCGGTCGATCCCACCTCCTGATTGATGTTCATGCCATTGGGATCGACGCCGATGGCGAACACATCGGCGCCCAGTTCCCAGAGCACGGCCGGCGCGACGCGATAGGCCGCGCCATGCGCGCAATCGACCACGATGCGAAGCCCTTCGAGACGCAAATGCTTGGGAAAGGTGCGTTTGACGAATTCGATGTAACGCGCTTGCGCGTCTTCGATGCGCCGCGCGCGGCCGATGTTTTCGGGGGGGGCGAGGCCGTCCTCCAGCCCGTTCTCCATCAGCGCTTCGATTTCATGCTCGCGTTCGTCGGAAAGCTTCTGGCCGTTGGGGCCGAACAGCTTGATGCCGTTGTCGTGATAGGCATTGTGCGAGGCCGAGATCATCACACCAAGATCGGCGCGGAGCGATCGCGTCAGCATGGCGACGGCCGGTGTCGGCAGGGGACCGAATTGGAACACGTCCATCCCGACGGAGGTGAATCCCGACACCAGCGCGGATTCGATCATGTAACCGGAAAGGCGCGTATCCTTGCCGATCACCACCCGGTGACGATGATCCCCCCGCGTGAAGATGCGGCCCGCGGCCATGCCGACTTTGAGCGCGATTTCCGAGGTCATCGGAAACTTGTTGGCCAAACCCCGGATGCCGTCGGTACCAAACATCTTACGCGTCATGAGACTTCCCCCTATCCCGGCCGCAAAGCGGAAGGGATGCTCGGCATTATAACAGAACATAATCCGCAACAATATTGGCGGGCTTCGATCATCCGATGCCGGTCGCAATATGCGACCAAATCGTTAAGGCGTCGCGAAGAGATTTGGGATCGTGCGTCCGGATTATGTCGGCTCCGTGAAGCGCCGCGTAAAGTTCGGCGGCAAGCGACCCCGGCCCGATTTCCTCCACGCTACGCCCCGCCAATTTTCGCAGAAAGGATTTGCGCGACACCGAAACGAGGATCGGCAATCCGAAAGCGGATTTCAGTTGGGAAAGACGGCGCAGGATCGTCAGCGACACCTCAGGCTTTGTCCCGACGAACAGCCCCATGCCCGGATCGAGGATCAAACGTTCGCGCGCGATGCCCGCATGGGTGAGCGCATCGATCCTGTGCTCAAAAAAATCCGCGATCCGGCCAACGATGGTCCTGGGATCGGTATCGATTCTCTGGGCGCGCCCCGTTTCCTGAACCGCATGCATGACGACGAGCTTGGCCCTGGCTTTAGCCAAATGCGCATACAGGGATGCATCGGCAAATCCTTGTATGTCGTTCAGGTAATCGACTTCTTCGTCCAGCGCCCAGAGTTGCGTTTCGGATGCGAAGCTGTCGACGGATATTTTCCATCCCCGCTCCTTGGCGGCGAGAACAATCGGCGCGAGCCGGCCGATCTCGATATCGGGCGACACGGGTTCGGAACGCGGATTGCTGGAAGCTGCGCCCAAATCGAGCGCATCGGCTCCGTCCGCGATCAGTTTGACCGCGTGCGCAAGCGCTGCCTCAGGATCGAGGAAACGCCCCCCGTCGGAAAACGAATCCGCGGTAATGTTCAGGATGCCGAAGATCGTCGTCATGTGAAAACGACCAAGACAGCTACTTCTGGCTTCACGTTCCCGGTTGCGGCTCAGGCGAGATGGTGATGCCCGGTTCGCGCGCCCGGCCTGCTTGCGGCACCGTCGCGGCGGGGCGTGGCTGGGTCTGGGACTCGGGTTCCTCATACGGCGTGCGCACCGGGCGTTCGCCCCGCATCAAGCCTTTGAGTTCGTCGCCCGTCAGCGTTTCGTATTCGAGCAGCCCCTTCGCCAGCATATGCAAATCCTCGATGCGGTCGGACAGGATTTGCTTCGCGCGATTGTAGGTCTCCTCGATGATCCGGCGCACTTCGGAATCGATCTTCTGCGCGGTCGCCTCGGACACGCTTTGGGTGCGCGAGACAGAGTGGCCAAGAAAGACTTCTTCCTGATTCTCGCCGTAGGAAATCGGGCCGAGTTCATCGGACATGCCGAAACGCGTCACCATGGCGCGCGCCATGCGTGTCGCCATTTCGATGTCGGATTGCGCGCCGGTGGTGACCTTGTCGTAACCGAAGATCAGTTCTTCGGCGATTCGTCCCCCGAAAGCGACACACAAATCGGCATAGAGTTTTTGGCGGGTCAGCGAAACCTGATCGCGTTCGGGCAAACGCATGACCATGCCCAGCGCGCGGCCGCGCGGTATGATCGTCGCCTTGTGGATTGGATCGGAGCCGACCACTGTCAGCGCCACAAGTGCATGACCGCCCTCGTGATAGGCGGTGAGCTTCTTTTCTTCATCCGTCATGGCCAGGGTGCGCCGCTCCGCGCCCATCATCACCTTGTCCTTCGCGTCTTCGAATTCGGCGCGGCTGACAAGGCGCTTGCCGCGTCTTGCCGCAAGCAGGGCCGCTTCGTTGACGAGATTGGCGAGATCCGCCCCCGAAAAGCCCGGCGTGCCGCGTGCGATCACGCGGGCGTCCACATCGGGCGACAGAGGAACCTTGCGCATGTGCACTTTCAGGATTTTTTCGCGGCCCGAAAGATCGGGGTTCGGCACCACGATCTGCCGGTCGAAACGGCCCGGACGCAGCAGCGCAGGGTCGAGCACATCGGGCCGGTTGGTGGCTGCGATGAGGATCACGCCCTCATTGGCTTCGAAACCGTCCATCTCGACCAACAATTGATTCAGCGTCTGCTCGCGCTCGTCATTGCCCCCGCCGAGACCGGCGCCGCGATGACGCCCGACGGCATCGATTTCGTCGATGAACACGATGCAGGGCGCGTTCTTCTTGGCCTGTTCGAACATGTCGCGCACGCGCGACGCGCCGACGCCGACAAACATCTCGACGAAGTCCGAACCCGAAATCGTGAAGAAGGGCACGTTCGCCTCGCCCGCGATGGCGCGTGCGAGCAACGTCTTGCCGGTACCCGGCGGGCCCACCAGGAGCACGCCTTTGGGAATGCGGCCGCCGAGCTTCTGGAATTTTTGCGGGTCTTTCAGGAAGTCGACGATTTCGACCAGATCTTCCTTGGCCTCGTCCACACCGGCCACATCTTCGAAGGTGACCCGGCCCTGACGCTCGGTGAGCATCTTGGCCCGGCTCTTGCCGAAGCCCATGGCCTTGCCGCCACCCGCTTGCATCTGCCGCATCAAGAAGATCATCACCGCCACGAACAGCAGCATCGGGAACCAATTGATGAACACCGACAGCAGCGTGATGTTGTCGCCTTCAGGGCGCACCTTGATATCGACATTGTGCTCGAGCAGGCGGCTTGTCAGGCCTGGGTCGTCCGGGATGTCGGTAGAGAACGGGGTTCCGTTCTTGAACTGGCCCTCGACATGCGTACCGGCGATGTTCACCGTCTTGATGCCGTCCGCGACGATCTGCTGGTTGAATTCGCTGAAAGAAATCGGGGTGCGTGCACCTTGCCGGCTGCCCGGACCCTGGAACAGGTTGAACAGCGCCACCAGCAGCAGCGCAATAATGATCCAGAGTGCCAAATTGCGGAAATTGTTCACGGCCGACCTCTTCTCCGGGCCCGTCGTCTCAGGGGATTAAACGCCGACGCGCGGTATTCGTCTACAGATAGGTATTTGTATACCGACTTGCCAGTCAGGAAACGGTTAAGAATTGCATCAGAGGGGCCGAATACGACCTTTATGGGGCGGATTTCCCGGCCGATCCGAAACGGTATCGGCGTTCCGCATGAGCTTCCCGGCGTTTGCGCCGTTCAACCTCGACCGGCGGGCCGGTTCACGAACGATCAGCAGCGTCGCTCCCCCAAAGACAGCCCGCCCCTTCGGCGCTTTGGCGATGCGGCAACCCAGCAGGGTCCGTGCCGTGAACGGCTCCACAGAAATTGCATCGAACAGCGCTTCCAACCGCTCGAATCGCGGCCGGTATGGCGCGCCTGCAACACGCATCAGGACAGCACTGAGCACCCGCAAGCCGATTTCACGGGAATTGTGCGCAAGCGCGCCACCGTCCATAAGCGCGAAATCGGCGCCCAATTGCGTGTGACGTTCGAAGAATTCTTCGGTTGCCGCCTCCAAAGCCTCACGCGCTCTGGCCAGATGGCCTGCGGCTTGGGCAATACGCTGCACCGAGACTCCCGCCGCCTCCAGCCCAGGCAACGCTTGGCGGATGCGCACGCGCGCAAAGCGGCAATCCGCGTTCATCGGGTCTTCAAGCCAATGTTCGCCCCGTCCCTGAAGATAGGCGCGCAACTCAGTGCGGCCCATGTCCAGCAATGGCCTCAGCAATCGCACAGGCGCAAAGCCCGGCACGGGCAAAGGCCCTGCGGCCCGCATGCCTGACAACCCATCCACGCCACTGCCGCGGCCAAGGCGCAGGAGAAAGGTCTCGGCTTGGTCTTCGCGGGTATGGGCGGCGAAGAGGTAAGGCGTCATCCGCGCCTTGCACCATTCGCCGAGCAGCCGATACCGCGCGGCGCGCGCCTCATCCTCGATATTCGACTGGGGCTTGCGGCCTCGCCAACGCATGACCGCCGCGGCGAAGCCCGCGTTCTTTGCCCATTGTGCAACCAGGGCGGCTTCATCGTACGATTCGCGCCGCAAACCGTGATCGACGATCAGAACCGCGGGTCGCGAAATGGATTCGCGCCTGGCCCAATCGGCGAAAAGATGCATCAGCGCAATCGAATCGCCGCCGCCAGAAACCGCCAGCGCCGCGGCGAAGCCGGGCAAAAAGCCAAGCTCCGTCAGCGCACGCGAAAAGCGCTCCGGCAGATCGCGCGCGTGTCTATTTACACTTGTTGGTGGCGCGTTCGGACTTGGCTCTGGTCGCGACGGCCGGCGAGGCATCGGGATATTTTGCGGGCAGGGCGGCAATCGCAGCACAACCTTCCTTCATCTGCCCAAGTCCGAAAAGCGCAAGACCGAGCTTCAGCATGCCTTCGGGCGCGCGCTGGGACTTGGGATATTTCTTCAGCAGCTCCGCGAAATCCCGGGCCGCTTCCGGATAGTCCTTCCGGGCAGAATAGGCGATGTCGCCCGTCCAATACAGCGCGTCCGGAGCCCGGTCCTCATCGGGGTGCGCATCCGCGAATTTGCGGAACGCCGCACTGGCGGGTTCATATTGCGCGCGCGATAGCAGATTCATCGCCGTATCGAATTCGGCCTTGGGACTGGCCGATGGCGCGGGCGCAGCGGGAATTGCCGTGCCGGCCGGAATCTGCCCGAGATTGGACGGGGGCGCGCCTCTGAGTGGCGAGAGATTCTGATCCGGTGTCAGCGAAGCCACCGCATTGCCGCTGCCCGCCGGCAAAGGCGGCAGCCCGGCCGTAGCCGAAGGCGTATCGGTATTGGCCACCGGCGCAGTTTGCTGGGCGGCCTGATATTCCAATTGTTTTTGCAAGCGATCGGTCTTCTGCGAAAGCTCATCGACCTGATGGCCGATTTCTTCCATCTGACCTGTCAGCCGGCCGAGGCCGTCCTCCAGGTCTCCCAGGCGCCGCATCAGCGGATTCAAATCCGGCACAGGGGGTTGTTGAGTCTGCGCATCGGGAATAGGAGCCGGGATGAGTCCGGGGCTCGCCTCGACAGGGGCCGGCGCGGGCCCCGTACCGCCGGAGCGGCGGAAGGTTTCAGCCTGGACGTCGTGCATGTCGCGCTCCAGACGCTGAAGCCGCGCCATCAGATCGCGCGCATCAATGACTTGGGTTGCGGGCGCAGCAGACGCGCCACTCACCCCCGCGCCACTCACCCAGACGAATCCTCCGACCAGCGCCGCTCCTGCTTTCATCCATCGCCCGCGCATCGCTTTCATCGGCTCGCCTCTTGCTGGAGGAAACGAAGATTCGCCAATTCTATCCTGAAACAACCGATTCTATGCCGAAAAATGGTGGAAATAGGGCTGTAAGAATGTGGAAAAAAAACAGGGACCGGAAATTTTATTTCCGATCCCTGCCGATTTTCGCTTGAGGGTTTGCGATTACGAAACGCTACCGCTCTTGATCGTCGAGACGCCCCGCCGGTTTTGCGCCCAGCACGCTTCCGTCGATTCGACGCAAACCGGGCGTTCCTTGCCGTAGGAGATCGTATCGAGGCGTGCGGCCGATACGCCCAGGCTTGCGAGGTAATCCTTCTCGGCCTGCGCGCGGCGCGCACCAAGCCCAAGATTGTATTCGCGCGTGCCGCGTTCGTCGCAATGACCTTCCAAGGTCAAGGTCACGGCACCGAAGCGTTGCAGCCATGCGGCTTGCTTCTGCAGCGTCGCGCGGCCGGCTTCGGTAAGATCGGTTTTGTCATATTCGAAGAAAACCCGATCCCCGACATTCACCTGAAAATCCTGCACGCTGCCGGGCACGATAGATTGCACCACGGGCGCAGGTGGACGCGGCGGCGGTGCCGGCGGCGGTGGCGGCGGCGCGGGCGTCGCGGCGGGCGGTGGCGGAGGCGCCGGAGGAGGTGCTTCCATCATTTTGTCCGCGCATGCCGTCAGCATCAGTACGAAAGAAAGGCTCGCCAACTTTGCGCTCGTCGTGAGTTTCGTCATTTTTTATGGACCTCCGTTATGCGCAGGGCGCTCTAGGTGCCTAGGCGATGCGCTTCTCAGGGAAATGTCCCCCTTAAATATGCGACTCGGACAAAATCGTTTCCGAATGGAACAAAATTACGGGAAGCCATTCACTGTATCAAGGGCGACCATGCGGGATCCGACGCATCGCCAGGAGAAAGCACGCGCCGCTCGTTGCGGCCGGTGATGTCGACCGACCAGATTTGCGATCCCCCACCCGCACCGCCGGCTCCGGTTTGTAACGTACGCGTGAACATGATCACCCGCCCATTGGGCGCCCAGGTCGGGCCTTCGTCCTGCCAGCCATGCGTCAAAAGCCGCGTCCCCGACCCGTCGGGCCGCATCACGCCGACCCCGAAATAGCTCGGGGTCATGTTGGTAAAGGCGATCAGGTCGCCGCGCGGGCTCCATACGGGCGTGCCATTCTTGCCCTGACCGAAACTGATTCGATGCACGTTGGTTCCGTCCGCATTCATGACGTAGATCTGCTGCGAACCGCCGCGATTGGACTCGAAGGTGATCTGTTTGCCGTCCGGGGAGAACGAGGGCGCGGTGTCGATCGCAGGATCGTTGGTGAGGCGCCTGGATGTCCGCGTCGCCAGATCCATGACATAGATTTCAGAATTGCCATTGGTCTCCAGCGCCATGACAACGCTCTTACCGTCCGGCGAAAAGCGTGGAGAAAAGGTCATATTGGGGAAATTCCCCAACATTTCCTGCCGCCCGGTTTCCAAATCGAAGAGATAAACCCGCGGACGGCTCTGGATATAGGACATATAGGCGATCATCTGCGCGGTCGGGTTGAAGCGCGGAGTCAGAACCAAATAATCGCCCTGCGTGAGGAACACCGGGTTGGCGCCGTCCTGATCCATCACCGCCAGGCGTTTGCGGCGATTGAGCTTGGGACCGGATTCGGCGACGAAAACGATGCGGGTGTCGAAATATCCCTTTTCGCCGGTGATGCGCTCATAGATCGCGTCCGAGACGAGGTGCGCGATGCGCCGCCAATTCTCTGGCGTGGTCATAAACTGCAACCCCACCATCTGGCTTTCGCCGAAGATGTCCCAGAGACGGAAATCGACCTTGAGGCGGCCATCCGGCTGCATCACGGCCTGACCCGTCACCAGGCCCTGCGCCTGGATGGTGCGCCAATCCCCGAACCGCGGCGGCGTATTGATATCTGTGATCTTTTCGATGAAGGAGGCGGGGTTGAGCGAGCGGAAGAGACCGGAGCGCTCCAAATCCCCGCGCACCACGCCGGCGATGTCCCGCCCCGCCTGGCCAGTGCCCAGAAAATCGGGAATGGCGAGCGGGATCGGCTCCGTGACACCTTGATCGACGCGCACCTGCAACGCGGCGTTCGCGGGTTCGAACACGCCCGCAACCATGCCCAAACCAAGCACAGCGGCGAGAATGAAATGCCGCGAGAGGTGTCTGAAAGAGTTTTGCGCGTGCATGCCCATGGTCAATCCTGATTCCTGACGGCCTGTATCCTAATGGCCGGTCATCTTGCTGGGGTCGAATGTCATCACGATTTCCCGCCAGGTATCGTATTTGTCCGGCGGCAGACGCTTATACGGGGCGCAAACATTGATCGCACGCGATGCCGCCTCGGCCGCGGTACGCATATATTGATTCGTAGCAGCGGCGGCACGGGTGGCGGGCTCCAACTGCGGAGGCTGCAAAAGGCGGCCATCCGGCGCGAGAAAAACGCGCACCTGTACGATGAGTTGCTCGGGATTGGGCGCGCCGGCCGGCACGTTCCAGCATTCGCGCATCTGGGCGAGAAGCGCATCCTTGATGTCCATGGTCAGGGCGTTTTGGTCACCCAGACCCTTGACCGTCTGCTCCGCGAGCTTGGCATTCGCGGGCGGTGCTTCAGGCTTGGGCGCGCGCTTGTCCAGCAGCGCGATGACCGAATCGACATCGAATTTCGCCTGCGGCGTTGCTTGCGGCTTGCGCCGGGGCAGGGCCGGTTTGGCGGGGGCCGGCGCAGCCTGCTCGGCTTCTTTAGGCAATTCCTTTGGCTTGGGCGTCGGGGTTTTGTCGAGATCGGGAGGGGCGACTTCAGCCTCCGGCGGCGGTGGTGCGGCGACCTCCGGCTGCGGCGGCGCGGGTGTATCGGGCGGCGTCTCGACCTTCTTTGTTTCCTGCACGGTGGGCGCGATATTGGTCACGTCGGCAATCGTCACCAGATCGACCGGAACCACGGGCGGAGATTCATCCGAGAGGTTGAGCGCATGCGGCCAAGCGACGGTCGCGGCTACGATCACCGCCAGATGCAGTGTGCCCGAGACCACAATGCTTCGCTTCAGCATGCCCTTCGGTTCATCCTCACTGACGCCTCACTTATTGACGTCTCATGCTCGCTGGAGAGGGCGTCTCGATAGGCGAGCCGCCGCGCGCCGGCATCGGCTATTTTAAAGGACGTTGTGGCGGCTTTTTTTGGGCATCGGTGACAAGACCGATCCGGGTGAAGCCTGCCGAATTCAAAAGTCCCATCACCTCCATGACCTTGCCGTAATCCACGGCTTTGTCGCCCCGGACGAAAATCCGCTGATCGTAGCCATTATTGGAGATCGCCATGAGCTTCGGCACCAGATCGTCGATGCCGATCGGCGTGTTCTGCAAAAATATCTTGCCGCCATTATCGATGCTCACGGCGAGCGGCTCGCGGTCCTCGCCCAAGGACTTCGCCCGTGTCTGCGGCAAATCCACGGGCACGCCCACCGTCAGCAGCGGCGCCGTCACCATGAAGACGATGAGCAGGACAAGCATGACGTCCACAAACGGTGTGACGTTGATTTCCGACATCGGACGCCCACCGCGCATGCGGCCGCCGCCGCGACGGCCGCGTCCCGCTCGCGGATTGTTCATCACTGCGGGCATCAGCGCGCCTTCTCGTCGAGCTGGCGTGAAAGGAAGGTGGAGAATTCATCGGCGAAGATCTCCAGCCGTCCCGTATAACGGCCGAGCTCGTTGACGAAGCGATTATAGGCGATAACCGCGGGGATGGCCGCGACCAGCCCCAAAGCCGTTGCGAACAACGCATCGGCGATGCCGGGCGCCACCACCGCAAGCGTCGTGTCGTTGCGCGCGGCGATTGCCGTGAACGCCGTCATGATGCCCCAGACCGTACCGAACAATCCGACGAAGGGTGCGGTGGAACCGACGGTGGCGAGATAGCCCAGACCGCGTTCGATCTTTTCCAACTCGCGCTGGATCGAAATATTCATCGCCTTTTCGACGCGATCCTTGACATTGGCGAGCTGGGTCTCGGGTGGCGTCCCGCCTTCGAAAGAACGCTTCCATTCGCGCAGCGCCGCAACGAAGACCGCTGTGAACGGTTGGTCGGTGCGCTGCTGATGCTGCGCGTAAAGCTCCTCCAGCGAGCGGCCGGACCAGAAGGACTTCTCGAAACGTTTGGCTTTGCGCTTCAACGTGGCGAAGGCGATCAATTTATCCACGATCAGCACCCACGACCAGAACGATGCCAGCAACAGCAGAACGAGCACGCCTTTCACAACGATATCGGCACGTAGGAACAAACCGACCGGCGTGAAGGCTTCCTGGATCTCTGCCTGCGAGCCGGCAACATTCGCATCTGCGATCCCGCTTGGCGCGGCAAGCGGGGCGGACTCCGCGGGCGTTCCGGAAGGTGCCGCGCTGGGGGGGCGTCCTCCGGAGGGTGCTGCCCGCTGGAACTGCGCAAACGCGGAATGATTCGCCCCGTCCAAAGTGACACACAATAGAAGCGCCATGAGAGTGATGGCGGCTAAACGCAAAATTGTCATCGCCGGATACCGGAGCAAATTTTCGAGCCTGGTCTTGGGAGCGCTTGCGGTAAGACTTGCGCCATTGCCCTTAAGGGCGGGATGAAAAACGAACGTCCAGTGAACTCATTCAAACATGGCTGAATTTTGACCCTCATTCCTGCATCCCTATGTCCTGCATCCCTATGTGAAGCGCGGTCCAGCGTGCCCGGTTTGCGGATGTCCGATTCTCGGATGAACAAAAGGACATCACTCGGAAAGCCCGAGCGCCTTGCGAAGTTCCGCCTTGGCCGCTGCAAAGTCAGTCCGAAAATCCGTGTTCTGCATCATGAGCGCGACCATGGCGGTGGCTTCGATCCTGCCTGATTCGACGTCGGTCGGAAAATGAACTCCGCCGATGATTCGGCTCTGGCCATAATCCCAGCCCCGCACAAACAGTTCGTTGCGTTTTTCCGGCACCATGTTGGCAAGCAGGATCGCGGTCATTGCGCCGAAGGTCGAATGGCCGCTCGGATAGGAATAGGAGAATTCCGGCGAGGGCGATTCGACCGGCAGGCAAGGCGATGCCCTATCGTGGGGCGCGCTGTTTGCGGGCGTCGCGCCCGGCCGGTTGGCGGTTTCCTCTCGCATCGCGCCTGGCGGATGAACCCGGTCATCGGCCACGAACGGCCGGGGCCGCTCCCAGCAATCCTTGGCCATGTTGACCGGCTCCCGCGTGTCGCGTGCCACCTTGCGGAAGAACGCGGCGACACCGGGAACAGCGGTGAAAGAGAATTTTGTGCCGAGCACGGCGGCGAACTGCGCGATGTCGACCTTCGCGTCTTCCTCGGCGCGTTTTATACGCTCCGGCGAGGCCGTCTGCTGGGCGCGCAGGACGCCATCGATATCCTGCCCTTGCTGCGGCGAAGTCGCGCGTGGCGGCGGCGGCAGCAGATGAACGCTGTCGAACGCACCGGGCGCGAGATAGGACGTATCGGACAGAGAAAGTGCCGGCGTTGCGCCCAGAAGAAGGAGCAACGCCGGAACGAAGAAACATTTGCGCATGGAAAATCCTTCCGATGCGCGTCTTATATCAGCTTGAGCCAAGGATATCAGTTTAAGCTCAGTATATCAGTTTAAGCTCAGGCCCTTGCGGATCTCCGCTTTGACCGCCTCAAAATCGGTGCGGAATTCCGGATTCTTCAGCATTTGATTCACCGCGAGCGAGGCGGTGATGTGACCACTTTCCCAGTCGGACGGATAGGCGGCGCCGCTGGCCATGCGATTGACGCCATACCCCCAGCCGCGCGCGTACAGCGCTTCACGCTTTTCCGGAACCATCATGCTCATGAGAATCGCGACTTCGGCGCCGGTCGTGCTGTGACCGCTCGGATAGGTCGGGCCACCCGACACCTTGGCGATATTTTCGGGTGTCTTGACGTCCTTGCTGTACTGGAATGGACGCAGCTTTTTGTATTTCTGTTTGATCGGGCCGATTCCGATACCGGCGTCTTTCGTGACTTTGGCGAAAAATTCCCCTGCCAGCGGAAAATTTTCCTTGGTGAATTTCGGACCCAGGACCGGAGCGGCAACCACATAGACGTTTTGCTCCAGATCCCTCTGGATGTTCGCCATCCGCTCCGGTGTCATATTCTTCTGAAGATCGAGAATGGCCTGCAAGTCACGTTTGCCGGCCCCCGAATCCTCCTTCGGCGGCGGTGGCAACAGTGCCGGGAAGTCGACATCGGTTGCTGCGATGTAGGGTTTGTCGGACAAGGCCAGCACGGGGCTGGCGGCGAGCGACAAAAACAATAGCGACAAAAACAATATTGGGGCCAAAGCGAGCTTGCGCATGCATTCCTCCGTTGCGTGTGAGTCTATTATGGACTTTTGAGGAAAATTTCCAATTTTTTTCGTGTGGAGTCGGGCACGCGGCGTGGCCGTCCGTCAAGGGTGATGACGCAGACCTCCACATCGGCCTTCACCAATGCGAGCCCTGCGCGCATGACGCTTTGAGCAAGCCGCATGCGCGCACCTGCCAATGCGAGAACCTCGGTGTGCACGCTCAGCGCGTCGTCCATGCGGGCCGGCTTGACGAAATCCGTCGCCATGCGCCTGACCGCCCACACCAGCGGTTCGGCGTTCTCCAGCATGCCCTGATGCCCCGCCCCGGCAAGACGCAGGAATTCGGAGCGGCCCCGCTCCATGAAACGCAGATAATTCGCATGATAGACGACACCGGAGAAATCCGTGTCTTCGTAATAAACCCGCACCGGGAAGACGTGGATATTCCCTTCAAGCCAGCCGCTTGAAAGTCCGGGTGGAGAGGTTGAGGGGTCAGGATTCGTCATCGCCGAACAATTGCGGCTGGCCCGGTGGCGTACTCGGTCCCGGCAGCCCGAGATGCACATAGGCCTGACCGGTCAGCACGCGCCCGCGCGGCGTGCGCTGCACCAGGCTCTGCTGGATCAGGTAGGGCTCCACGATCTCCTCGATGGCATCGCGCGGTTCGCCGAGTGCGGCCGCCAGCGTCTCGATGCCCACGGGACCACCGTTGAAGCCTTCGGCGATCAGCGCCAGATAGCGCCGGTCGAAAGCATCCAGACCCCGTTTGTCCACTTCCAATCTGGCAAGCGCCGCATCGGCCACCATCTGATCGACCTCGACGCGCCCCGCAACGGCGGCGAAATCGCGCACGCGCTTGAGAAGGCGCCCGGCAATGCGCGGCGTACCGCGCGAACGCATGGCGATCTCGCGGGCGCCATCTTGGGTGAGGTTGAGACCCAGCACGCGCGCGCCGCGCGCCACGATCAGCATCAACTCGTTGGTCTCGTAAAAGGCGAGACGGATGGGAATGCCGAAGCGGTCGCGCAACGGCGTGGTGAGAAGTCCCGAGCGCGTAGTCGCCCCGATCAGGGTGAAGGGCGCCAGCCCGATCTTCACCGAACGCGCCGAGGGTCCTTCGCCGATGATAAGGTCGAGTTCGAAATCTTCCATCGCGGGGTAGAGGATTTCCTCGACCGCCGGATTGAGACGATGGATCTCGTCGATGAAAAGGACATCGCGCGGTTCGAGATTGGTGAGGAGCGCGGCCAGATCGCCCGCGCGCGCGAGCACCGGTCCGGATGTCGCGCGGAACCCCACGCCCAGCTCACGGGCGACGATCTGCGCGAGCGTCGTCTTGCCGAGGCCCGGCGGCCCGGAGAACAGCACGTGGTCCAATGGCTCGCCGCGGGCCTTGGCGGCCTCGATGAAGACGGAAAGATTCTCGCGGGCCTGTTTCTGGCCGGTGAATTCTGCAAGCCGCTTAGGCCGGAGCGTGGATTCAAGCTCGTCGTCGTCACTGCGCTCGGGCGCCACGACGCGGGTTCCATCTTTTGCGGGGTGCTGTTTGGATTTGGGCGACGCCATTCGAGTCTCACCGCGCCAATTGCCGCAAGGATTCGCGCAACAGCACATCCAGCGGCAACGCCTCCGCATTGGGTCCAATGTTCTGGCTTGCCCGCGCGATGGCCTCGGCTGCGGCCATTTGCGAATAGCCGAGTTTCATCAGCGCCGCGATGGCGTCGGACTCCACCGGGTGCGGCGCCTGCAGTCCACCCACGCGTTCGCCGGTTTCCGCACTGCGTTGCAGCGCGAGCGCCGGCGCCTTGTCCTTAAGCTCCGTGACAATGCGTGTCGCCAGTTTCGGACCCACACCCTGGGCACGCCCCACCACGCTCTTGTCGCCTAGCACGATAGCGCGTTCCAATTCGGCTATTCGCAGCGCCGACAAAATCGACAGCGCCACGCGTGCGCCGACGCCTTGCACGGTTTGCAGCAGGCGGAACCATTCCCGCTCGTCCCCGGCAAGAAACCCGTACAACCGAATCGCCTCGTCCGACATTTTCGTTTCGACCCAGAGCGTCGCGCTGGCGCCCGCGCTCAAGCGCGACAGCGTCGAAGAGGCGCACTGCACCACATAGCCGACGCCGCCGACATCGATGATGGCATGATCCGTGCCCAGAAAATCCACCCGGCCGGTGAGCTTGCCGATCATTGCGCCAATTGCCGTTCCAGGGCCGCGGCGATGCGCGCGCGCGTCCCGGCGAGATGGGCATGGGCAATCGCGCAGGCCAGCGCGTCGGCGGCGTCGGCGGTTTCGAATTGCACCGCGGGCAACAGCCGGCGCACCATCGCCTGGACCTGCGTCTTATCGGCATGGCCGACGCCGACGACGGATTTCTTGATGTGGTTGGCCGCATATTCGCCGATCGTCAGCCCCGCCTCGGCCGCCGCCAGAAGTGCGATCGCCCGCGCATGTCCGAGCTTCAGCGCCGCCAGCGGGTCCTTGGCCACGAAGGCCTGCTCGACCGCCACCGCGTGCGGCGTGTGCGCGGCCAGCACCGCACGGATCCCCGCATGCAGCATGGCCAGACGGACGCCCAGCGGATGGGCGGTCGTCGTCACGATGACGCCGTTGGCGACATGGGTCAGCTTCGCGCCCGCGACTTGGATCACGCCCCAGCCGGTGCGCGAAAGCCCCGGATCGAATCCGGCAATGCGGATGCTGGTCGTCAACGCGGGCTATCCTGGAGAGAATCGCTTTGCTCAGTGTCGTTCGAGAGCGCGCCGGCTGCAATGTCCGAAGCGTGTCCCATCATCTCTCGGCGTGGACGCGAAAGCCGAACGCCAAGACGGGACCGCGCTCGGCGTTGTAGGCGGGATGAGCGACATATTGCCAATCGAAGCTCAGTGCGAGCCCCTCGCGCACCGCCAGACGATAATAGGTTTCGACGATGTCTTCCGAGCCGTAATGCGCCAGCCTGCCGTCACCGATCAGAATCCCAAGACCGCCGGCAGCGAAATAGTCTTGGGCTGGCTGCGAAAGACCGTTTACGACACCGGCGAGGCCCAACGCGTCGTCCGGGCGGCCCCAGGCCGTTCCACGGAGCGAAAGACCGCCTGAGAGCGATTTGTTGATCTCGGTGAACTCATAGGCCTCCTTAGTGCCATCATTCGCGCTTGCGCGCAGGAACATGCCCCAGCCCGGCCCGAGTTCCTGTTCGATATTGAGCGCAAATCCCGGACGTGTCGCATAATCGCGAACGGCGGCGACATCCGGGGTGGCGCCGCTTGCCCGCGCCGTCTCAACGGCCTTCTCATAGTCCGCCATGCGGCCGCGATTGGCGAACGCCAGCAACTTGATCTTGCCGGGGTGCGCACCCGCAGTGAAGCGGGCTTCCAATTCCGAAGTCACTTCGAACTGGCCGAATCCGCGCTGCAGAAACCGGCTGTTCGGTACGCGCGAGAGGTCGAAAGCCCCAATCCGCAAGGTCCACCAATCCTGCGTCCATTCGGCGGCCCCGCCATAGGTGTAACCCCACGCATCGGCCGCATAGTCGAACGCCCCGGCATCGATCACCGACCAGTTCAAAAAATCGCTGCGCGGATCGTGCGCGTACATGTTGGTGTCGAAAATGTCCGTCACCGCAAATTTGCCCAGCGTAACGATCACATTGTCCGACAGGCGCGAACCACCGAGCTGATTGGCCGCCGGCGCAATCGAAACGTCCTCGCCGCTCAGATCGAAGGTTTGCCGGGCGAACAGGCGTGGAATGCGCAAATAGGGCGAGGAATCGCCGATTTTATAAGCCTCACCACTGAGATACCCGGCAACGCCCAGCGTGTTGCTCAGACCGAAACCCTGATCGGCCTCGATGTCGATATAGGCTTCGGTGTGCTGCCACAGCCGTGCTCCGGCAAAGAGCGTTGCGTCAAAGGTCTCGTTGCCGCGCGATCCCGGGTCGAGGCTATTCGCGCCGCGATAGGGCGAACGGAAGGCCGGATGATATTGCAGAACGAAAGTCGTTTGGCCGTGGAGGCTGTAGGTTTCCGGTTCCGCGTCGGCCAGGACCGGTGAGGATCCGAACACACACAGCACCAGGAAAAGAACGAAAAGCCGCATCAGGGAACGCATGGCTCCGTCCTATCCCAAACGGCACAACACTGCGCGATCTCTGCAAAGCTTTTATGCAGCAGAGAGCTTCTCGATCAGCGCTTCGCTCATTTCGTAATTGGCGAAGACGTTCTGCACGTCGTCATGATCCTCGAGCACGTCCAGCAATTTGCTCAGCGTCTCGCCGGCCTCATCGCTCACCGGGACGGTATTTCCCGGACGCCAGATGATCTTGGCGCTTTGCGCAGGCGCGCCAAGCTTGGCTTCCAGCGCGTCCCGCACGGCGGA
>DASYEG010000110.1:0-14662 GCA_036499145.1 Micropepsaceae bacterium
GCAATCGCTGATGCGAAGCAGCGGACTGGATTTCACGGCGCTCGATCTCATCGCGGTGACCACCGGCCCTGGTACGTTCACGGGACAGCGGGTCGGGCTGGCGTTTGCGCGCGCTTTGCGCGTGGCACTGAACAAGCCCGCAATCGGCGTTACGACGCTGGATTGTCTGGCCGAGGAAGCATTGGTCAGACAGCCCCGCCCATGGGCCATCGCCGCCGCCGATGCGAAGCGCGAAGAGATTTACCTCGGCGCGCGATCCGCGCGAGGTGAGACGTTGATTGCACCGGAGTTGATTGCCCGCGACATGGTTGCGGCCCGCCTGAGCGCTCTGGCGAACCTCCACGGGAATCGCGTCGCGCTCGCGGGGACGGCAGCTGAGGCTGTTGCGCCCCTGCTGGCGGAGATTGGATGGCAGTGCACCGACAGCCTGGTGCGCCAGCCCGACGCGATTTTTGTCGCCGGGCTCGTGGCCGCTGAAGCACGCGCGGGCGTCCATGATCCGATACCGCCGCCGCCAAAACCGCTCTATCTGCGTGCTCCCGACGCGAAGCTTCCGGGGCGCGCGCTATGACGGCCATCATCCGGGGGGCGATGCCCGGCGATGCGCCGTTGCTCGCGCGCCTCCACGGCGCCTCATTCGACGAGCCTTGGGACGCGGACTCGTTTCGCCGATTGATGGAGCGGCCCGGAGCGTTGGCGTTTTTAGGCGCGAATGAAGCTGCGACTGATTTGCAGGCTTTCATCCTGGTACAAGTCGCGGCCGATGAATCGGAAATCCTCAGCATTGCGACGCTGCCAGCCGCGCGTCGTCTGGGACTTGCGCGCGCGCTCATTATGCAGGCTGCGGCGGAAGCGTCAAAAAACACGGCAATAGCGATGTTCCTGGAAGTTGCCGAGGACAATTTCGCCGCGCTCGCGCTCTACCGCGATTGCGGGTTCACGGCGCAAGGACGGCGGCGTGCCTATTACGTCCGCCGCGGAGGCTCCTCTGCGGACGCGCTCACGCTGCGTGCGCGGTTGCCGTTGAAACAAGTCATGGGAATGATGCGCGGTCTCGATTAGAGTAATCGCTTGGAGCCGGGAGATCCCCACGTGAACCGGACTGAAGAAAATCTCAATCGCATCGAAAAGGCCTGCAACGAGAAGGGTCTGCGGATGACCGAGCAGCGGCGCGTGATCGCGCGCGTGGTCGCGGAAGCCTATGACCACCCGGACGCGGAAGAGCTGTATCGTCGCGCCATCTCGGTCGATCCGCATATTTCCATCGCCACGGTTTATCGCACCGTGAAGCTGTTCGAGGATGCTGGGATTCTCGAACGTCATGATTTTCGGGACGGCCGCTCGCGCTATGAGGAAATCAGTGAACATCACGATCACCTGATCGACATCTCCACGGGCCGCGTGATCGAATTCGTCAATGAAGATATCGAGAAGCTGCAGCGGCGCGTCGCCGAGGAGCTGGGCTTCGAACTGGTCGATCACCGCCTCGAACTTTACGGGATCCCCAAGGGCGGCAAGAAGCCCGGCCCGCCGACCCAATAAATAGCGCCGCTTGGGCGCGTGAGCTTGTGACCATGGCGAGTCTTCGCGCCTTTTGCATTCTTTTCGTCTTTGCCACCGCAACATTGGCCGGGATTCCGCTGCAATGGCTGGCGGTCAAACTCGGTCTCAACGCGGCGCGCACATTTCCCAGGCTCTATCACCGCTTCGTGTGCCGGCTGTTCGGCGTGCGCGTTGCCGTTACCGGCGTGCCTCTGCGCGGAGGCGGGCTGATGGCGGCCAATCACACCGGCTGGCTCGATATTCCGATTCTCTCCAGCATCGCGCCGGTGTCCTTCGTCGCCAAGTCCGAAGTCGGACGATGGCCGTTCTTCGGCACACTGGCGCGGCTGCAGCGCACGATCTTTGTCCGTCGCGAAAAAAGCAAAGCGGCGGAAGACCGCGACAATATCAAGATGCGGCTGATCGAAGGCGATACGCTGGTGATCTTTCCGGAAGGGACCTCGAGCGACGGCAATCATGTGCTTGCATTCCGCAGCGCGCTGCTGTCGGCGGCCGAACTCGGTCTCGGCGAAGACGCCGGCCACCATCGTCTGCAGGTGCCGGTCCAGCCGGTGTCGGTCGCTTATATCGGCGTGCACGGCATGCCGATGGGCCGGGAAATCCGCCCTTTTTTCGCCTGGTACGGCGATATGGAACTGGTACCGCATCTCTGGGAGGCCCTGAAGACAGGACCGATCGAAGTGGCGGTGGAGTTCCACCCGCCTTTGACTATTGGTCAGGCAGGGGGGCGCAAAGCCTTGGCCGCCCGGGCAGAGGCCGCGGTCCGGTCTGGGCTGATCCGGGCTTTGGCGGGCTCGAACGCGGCGGTCGCACCGCCGCAACAGGATGAAGCATTGCTGGAGGCCCTCAGCGAAGCCGAGGATGAAAACGCGGATGCCGCCTGATAGGACCTTCACGCTCCCAGGTTGTCTTGACGCGCGCGTTTGCGCATAAACATTCCCTCGGTCATCGCTGAAGTCCGCATGAAGACGCTCTACATCAAGACCTATGGCTGCCAGATGAACGTCTATGATTCCGCCCGCATGGCGGATCTTCTGGCGCCGCTGGGTTATATGCCCGCCGATCGCCCGGACGGCGCGGACATGGTCATCCTCAACACCTGCCACATCCGCGAAAAGGCTACGGAGAAGGTCTATTCCGAGCTTGGCAAATTGAAGCAGATGAAAACGCTGCGCGCGCAAAGCGGCAATCCAATGCTGGTCGCGGTCGCGGGGTGTGTCGCTCAGGCCGAGGGCGCGGAGATCATGGCGCGCCAGCCTGCGGTGGACATGGTCGTGGGACCGCAATCCTATCATCGTCTGCCCGAGATGATCGCCCGCATCGCCCGTGGCGCAGGCCACGCGATGGAGACCGATTTTCCGGCCGAAGACAAATTCGACTCGCTTCCGGAAGAACAAGCCGTCTCGGGCCCCGCCGCCTTTCTCACCATCCAGGAAGGTTGCGACAAATTCTGCACCTTCTGTGTGGTGCCCTACACGCGCGGCGCGGAATTCTCACGGCCCGCGATGCAGATCGAAGCCGAGGCGCGGCGTTTGGCGGACAAAGGCGTTCGCGAGATCACGCTGCTCGGCCAGAATGTGAACGCCTATCGCGGCGCCGGCCCCGACGGTTCGGTCTGGAATCTGGCGGACCTGATCCGGCATCTGGCGCGCATCAAGGGCGTCGCGCGGCTGCGCTACACCACCAGCCATCCCCGCGATATGGACGTTTCGCTGATCGAGGCACATCGCGATGTCGAAGCGTTGATGCCTTATCTTCATCTGCCGGTGCAGTCAGGCTCCGACCGTATCCTCAAAGCGATGAATCGCGGACACACGATTGCGGAATATCTTCGCATTGTCGAACGCATCCGGGTGGCGCGCCCCGACATCGCGCTGTCGTCGGATTTCATTGTCGGCTTTCCCGGCGAGACCGACGCCGATTTCGAGTCCACGATGAGCCTCGCGCGCATGGTCGGCTATGCCGGGGCCTTCACGTTCAAATACAGTGCGCGTCCCGGAACTCCGGCGGCGGCAACGCCCAAACAGATTTCCGATGCGGTGAGGGACGAACGTCTGCGGATATTGCAGGAGTTGATCGCCGCGCAGCAGGCCGCCTTCAACCGCAGCTGCGTGGGGCGTGTATTCCCGGTGCTGTTCGAGAAACCGGGCAAGAAGCCGGGTCAGGCGGTCGGACGAAGCCCCTATTTGCAGCCCGTCCATGTCGAGGGTGCGCATGCTCTGATGGGAGAGATTCGCGACGTGCGCGTTGCTCAGACCCTGCCGAACAGTCTCAAAGGCGTCCTCGCGAACGCCCAGCACCCGGTGCCGTCCCATTGAACCGGCGCCACGGCACGAACGCGCCGGACGCCGCCGCCCATGAGCAGGTGACGTTGGAATTCACGCGCAATGCGTTGATGCCCGCGTTGACGGGCAATCACAGCCGCAACCTCGTTCGGCTGGAGCAAAAACTCGGCGTGAAGCTGGCGCAGCGGGGGAATCTGATCGCGGTGGAGGGCGCCCCCGAAGCACGCGCGCACGCCGCGACGATTTTGCGCGCGCTTTACGAACGTCTCGAAGCCGGAGAGGAACTGACGATGGGCGATATCGATGCCGAAATCGGCTTCGCGGCGGGCCCCTCGCATGAATTGCCGCAACGCGATAGAGCCGGCACGCTGCGCACCGCGGCGGGCAAGCTGACGCGGCCGCGTTCGGCGGCGCAAGGCGCCTATATCGAGCTCATGCGAAATCGTGAACTTGTGTTCGGCCTTGGTCCTGCAGGAACCGGCAAGACCTATCTTGCGGCGGCGTTCGGCGCGCATCTCCTGCATGAGCGGCGCGTCGAGCGGCTTATTCTTTCGCGGCCCGCGCTCGAGGCCGGAGAACGTCTTGGCTTTCTGCCCGGCGATCTGAAGGAGAAGATCGATCCCTATTTGCGTCCGCTTTACGATGCTCTGTTCGAGGTGCTGGGGGAGCGTTGCACCAAGCTGATGGAGACCGGAATCATCGAAGTGGCGCCGCTCGCGTTCATGCGCGGGCGCACCCTGTCGCGCGCCTTCGTTATCCTGGATGAAGCGCAGAATTGCACGCCGGCGCAGATGAAGATGTTCCTGACCCGGCTGGGCGAGGAATCGCGCATGGTGGTGACGGGCGATCCCTCGCAAAGCGATCTGCCGAACGGGCCTGAAGGCCTCGATTCCGCGGTGCGCTATCTGGACGGAGTGGAAGGCGTGGGCATTGTGCGTTTCACAGCGGCCGATGTCGTGCGCCACCCGCTCGTGACCCGGATCGTCGCGGCCTATGATGCTCACGAACCGGATACGAAAGCGCGGTCGCGCCAAGTCAGACGAGACCTGGAATGATCGGACGCGCGGCGGCGCGCGCCGGCCAGCCCGCGATTGTCTTTTTGATCGAAGAGGCGCGCTGGCGCGAAGATGCCGCCGTCTTGCGTGTCATCCGCCGGGCCGTACGGCTGGGGCTCCCCAAAAAAAAGACCGGTGAATCGGTCACGATCCTGTTGACCGGCAATGCGAAATTGCGCGCGCTCAATGCGGCGTTCCGCGCCCGCGACGTGCCGACCAATGTCCTGTCCTTCCCGGCGGCCAAAGGCGACCCGTCCTCTTTCGGCGATATCGCCATGGCCTATGGCGTTGTGAGGCGCGAAGCCCGCGCGCAAAAAAAGGATTTTGCCGCCCATGCCGCGCATATCGCTTTGCATGGGACCTTGCACCTTCTGGGTTACGATCACGAAGAATCGAAGGACGCGGAAATTATGGAAAGCCTGGAAGTTCGGCTTCTGGCCACATTAGGCATCGCCGATCCTTACCGCCCGCGTCCCTATACGAAGGGACGCAAGAAAGCCTAAACTCACGCCATGCCTGCCGATTCCGATACGAAGTCCGGACCCGTTGCGGTCCTCGCCAGCCCCCCCCAGACCGAAACTGCCGACGGGCGCCCAGCAGGCCTGCCGGCGCGCGCGTTGTTGAGCGAAATCGCGACCCGGCTCGCCCAGGCAGTCCGGGGCCTGCGCCGGGACTCGGCCATGCGCGAGAGCCTGGAAGAGATGATCGAGGAGAGCGAGCGCGAGGCCAAGGAATTGACCTCGCAAGAACGCATGATGGTCACCAATCTTCTGACCTTCGGCGAGCTTTCGGTCTCCGATGTGATGGTGCCGCGCGCCGATATCGTCGCGGTGGAGGAGCAGATAGCTTTCGCCGATCTGGTGGCGCTCTTTCGTGAAGCGCAGCATTCGCGGCTTCCGATCTATCGCGAGACCTTGGACGATCCGCTCGGCATGCTGCACATCAAGGATGTCTTCGCCCTGATCGAAACGGGAGAGGACGGACAATTGCGCTGGACGCCGACGCCTATCACCAAACTGAAGCGCGAAGTTCTGTTCGTGCCCGCGGCCATGCCCGCGCTCGATCTCCTCTTGAAGATGCAGGCGACCCGCATTCATCTGGCCCTTGTGGTCGATGAATATGGCGGCACCGATGGGCTCGTCTCGATCGAGGACCTGGTGGAGGAAATCGTCGGCGATATCGACGACGAGCACGATGTTGAGGAAGTCCCCGACATCGTGGCGCGCCCCGATGGCAAATATGATGCCGATGCGCGTGTCGACCTCGACGACTTCAAGGAGCGCACCGGTATCGATCTCACGGGTATGCAAACCGAAGAGGACGTGGACACGCTTGCCGGAATCGTTGCCGCGGCCTTGGGCCGCGTCCCCGTGCGGGGCGAGATCGTCAGCCATGGCGGCGTTGAGTTCGAGGTTCTGGAGGCCGATCCGCGCCGCGCCAAACGCTTGCGCATTCGGGCGCTGCCCGTGACGGCGCCTGTCGCGGCCGGTTGACCTTGCGCCTTTCCACGGCCTTTCTGGATCGGACTGCCGCTTCGCTCCAACGCGTGCGCGGGTTTAAGCGGGTTGCCGCCGCCGCCGGTCTGGGTGCGATGGGCGCGCTGGGTTTCGAGCCCTTTCGCGCCTTTCCGCTGCTGCTCCTGTCCTATGCGGGGCTCGTGCTTCTGCTCGATGGCGCAAGCGCAAGCCCTCGGCGTCTGCGCCACGCCTTTGGCATCGGGTGGGCCTATGGTTTTGGATTTTTCCTCGTCGGACTGCATTGGATCGGTTACGCGTTCCTGGTCGATGCGGCCGCCCATGGCTGGGAAATTCCCTTCGTCGCAATCCTGTTTCCGGGCGGGCTTGGACTCTTTTTTGCGCTAGGCGCCGCGGGTTGCATGCTCAGATGGCGCCCGGGCGTGCAGCGGATATTTCTTTTCGCGCTGGTGTTCGCGATCGTCGAGTGGCTGCGTGGCCATGTGCTGACGGGGTTTCCCTGGAATCTCCCCGCCTATGGCTGGGGAGCCTCGCTGGGGGTGCTTCAGAGCGCGTCGGTTTTCGGCGCCTATGGCCTTTCGCTGCTGACACTGTTGTTTGGCGCGTCGCTCGCGATCCTTCCCGGTGCAAGCGCGCAGGCACGCTGGTTGCCGGTGACGATCACGTTATTCTTCCTCGCGCTCTGGGCGGATGGGGAATTGCGGCTGTTCACAGCCACCGATGCGGTCGTCCCCGGGGTTCATTTGCGCCTCGTCCAGCCCGACACGCCGCAAAGTGAGAAATATGTTCAACGCTATATGGAGCGCAATTGGTGGCGGCTGATCGATTTGTCCGCCGCGCCTGCGCCCATTGCTCCGACCCACATTATCTGGCCGGAGGCCGCCCCCCCCTTCGTGCTCGCGCGCGCACCCGGAGCGCTGTCCGAGATCGCGCGGCTGACCGGCGATTCGCGGGTGCTGCTAACGGGTGAAGTGCGAATTGCCGGCGAGGGCCCGGCCGCGCGCTTCTACAATTCGTTCGCGATGTTCGGACCTCACGGAAAATTGCTCGCCACTTCGGACAAATTCCATCTGGTGCCGTTTGGCGAATATCTGCCCTTCGAATCGGCGCTTCGGTCCATCGGTCTTACGGAAATTGCCGCCAATACCGGCTTTTCGTCCGGCCCGGGACCGCGGACTTTCTCCGTACCCGGAGCGCCGCCCATGGGGCCTCTCATCTGCTATGAAGTGATCTTCCCCCAAGCGGTGACCGGCGACCCGCGGCCATCCTGGCTGGTTAACATGACAGACGATTCATGGTTTGGTCCAAACGCCGGACCGATGCAGCATTTTTTGATCGCGCGCGTGCGCGCCATTGAAGAAGGTTTGCCGATCGCACGCGCCGCGAATAGCGGTATTTCCGCGGTGATCGATGGTTACGGGCGTGTGCAGGCGCGGCTCGATCTTGGGTTGCGTGGTCATCTTGATTCAGACCTCCCGATTGCCCTCCCCGCGACACCATTTGCGCGCTACGGAAATTTCATAATGCTGGCGCTCTATGTGATTTGTGCAGGTGCGGCGCTTTGGCCCCCAAGCCTTTCCAAGGCTTGACGTATTGGGGTGCGAGAGCTTTTCTTCGCCCATTCCAATTTGTACAGGGTCAAAGAAAGGTTTGGGGAAGTGCCAAAGAAACAGGCGAATCCGGTCGACGGGCATGTCGGACACCGCGTGCGGCTGCGACGCATGCTGATCGGAATGAGTCAGGAGCGTTTGGGCGATTTGCTCGGTCTCACATTTCAGCAAGTTCAGAAATATGAAAAGGGAATAAATCGCATTGGGGCAGGACGGCTCTTCGAGGTTGCAGGGATTCTCGGAGTTCCGATCAGCTTCTTCTACGAAGATGCTCACGCCGGCGCGGCGTCCGTGAGCGGCTTTGCCGAAGGAGACGAGCCGCCTCCTGTGATGGAATTTCTTTCCAGTGGAGAAGGCCTCCAGCTGAGCCTCGCATTCATGCGCATCAAGGATGGCAAGGTCAGACGGCGCATTCTCGATCTGGTCCGATCGCTGGCGAACGAGGACGGTGACATCAACTAGATACTGCCGGCGGGCTTGTTCCCGGCGTCAGCTCTTGCGGGAGGCTTTCTCGTCGATGCCCGATTGCGCTTCGCGTTGCGCGAGCGCGTCGTAAACCTCGTCGGGGGATATCTCGCACGCCGCCCATAGCACCATCAGGTGGTAGAGAAGATCGGCGGACTCGTTTGCCACCGCCGTCTTGTCTTCCGCCACCGCGGCAAGGCTTGTCTCGATGGCTTCTTCGCCCAGCTTCTTGGCGCATTTCAGCCGACCGGCTTTGAGCAGCTTGGCCGTGTAGGAAAGATTTGGGTCCTCGCCTTTGCGGGCGAGGACGCGCTGAAACAGCCGGTCGATCGGATGAGTCGTCATGAGGCTCAGTTTGGAGCGCGAAGCGGGCGCGTGCAATCGCTCAGGTGCCTTTCTGCGATGCAATCCAGCGGTTGATCTTCGCGTCCAGGATCGGAAGCGGCATGGCGCCATCCTTCAGCACCGCCTCATGGAACAGCCTGATGTCGAATTTGGGGCCCAGCGCGGCTTTCGCACGATTGCGCAGATCGAGGATCTCGCGTTCGCCGATCCGATAGGAGAGCGCTTGCGCCGGAATGGCGATGTAGCGGTCCACCTCTTCGGACGCTTCGTTCTCCGACAGTCCCGCATGGGTTTGGAGGAACGCAATCGCCTGGAAGCGCGTCCAGCCGAGCCAATGAATCCCGGTATCCACCACCAGCCGGCTGCTG
Organism: Micropepsaceae bacterium; assembly: GCA_036499145.1. Lineage (GTDB taxonomy): Bacteria > Pseudomonadota > Alphaproteobacteria > Micropepsales > Micropepsaceae > CAIYRG01. The sequence continues at coordinate 9,167 of DASYEG010000110.1, forward strand.
CGCCAGGCCTCGAAGGAAAGCGCGCCGAATTTCTGATAGGGATCGGTATAAAGCCCCAGATCGCTACCCAATGTTTCGGCATAGAGCGCCCAGCCTTCCGTGAAGGCCGTTTCATAGCCAAAGCGCCGGAATCGCGGCAGCGCGTTGTTTTCCATGCTGATCGCCACCTGCATATGATGGCCGGGAATGCCTTCGTGGATCGCGAGCGCTTCACTCGTGTAGGCCGGGCGCGCGCCGAGATCGGATGCGTTCAGAGAGACGATGCCCGGACGTCTGCCATCGGCTGAAGCGGACGTATATTCCGCCGCCGGGCGGTCGGGCGCGACATAGGGTTCATAAAAACGGAACACAAGATCCGACTTCGGCTTGGTGATGAAAAGCTGGCTCAGATGCGCGTCAACCGTATTCTTCACGCGGGTGAATTCGCCAAGCATCGCGTCCTTGTCCTTGAATTTGAACCGCGAGTCGTTGTGCAGGAAGACACGGAAATCCGCGAGCGAACCGGAGAAGCCCGCCTCGTTCTTGACGCGCTCCATCGCCGCTTCGATGCGTGCCAGATCGGACAGTCCGAGCGCGTGGATGGCATCGGGTGTCAAATCCGAAGTGGTTTCGCTCCTGACGAGATAAAGATAAGTCTCCTTGCCGCCCGGAATGGCGGAGAGGCCGATGCTCTCTCGCGCGTGCGGTAGATATTCGTTTTTCAGGAAGTCGAGCAGCCGGCGATAGGCTGGCGCCAACTGCCCTTCCACGGCTTCGCGGTAGGCGCCCTCGATGCGTGCGCGTTCCGCGCCGGCGATCGGGTCCGGCATGGTTTTCAGGGGAGCCATGAAGAGGCCGTCATCGGGATCCCCATTGGCGAAAATCTCGGTTTGCGCGATCATGCGCGTCACGATGGCGCGCGGCTGCACGATGCCTCGCTTGATGCCTTCGCGCATTTTGCCGATGGCCGCATCGATGCCGTTCGTGAAGCGCAGCATGCGGCCGATGGCGTCGTCATAGTCCTTGGATCGGGTCCATGGGTGCTCGCTGCGCGATTGCATCTGACGGGGGAAGATGATCTGCGCGCCGTCGAACTGGTTGAGCGCGAGAAGCTGGAAATTCTCGGCGATGGCGGGACTGAGTTCGCGGGCTTCGTCGTCCAGCGACCAGCCGAAGATCTCGTAGGAAAGCAAGTCCTGCGCCTTCAGTATGAGCGCATCGATGGAAGCGAGCTTGCCGCGTGTATTTTCGTTGATGCGCTGCCGCGCACGCAGCGTGTCGGCGTTGCGCTTTTCGTCATAAACGCCGGAGCTTTCGTCGGGGCGCAATTTGCCTTCGGAGACGCGATAATCGCGCATCAGCCTGGAGAGATCGTCACCGGCATCGGCATGCACCGTTCCGGCGGCGAAGAAACATGCGAAGCCGGCGGCGATAACGAGCTTGAAATTATTCATGCGCGCCTCATCGCATAAGCTTGCAGCAGAATGACGGCGCACGCCATGGGTTGAACTTTTCGTGACGCGAAGGAAGATTCCTACAGCCCGATCATGACGCGGACATCTTCGGGCGTGGCGCCCGATTGCCGCAAATTCCGCAGCGTCGGCGCGCGGTCGCGTTTGGAGAATTTGCGCCCCGATCGATCCAGGATCAGCCGATGATGGGCGTAGACCGGCGTCGGAAGATCGAGCAGGCCCTGGAGAAGGCGCTGAATATGGGTCGCCGGGAACAGGTCCTCCCCGCGTGTGACCAGAGTGACTCCCTGCAGCGCATCGTCGACCACGACCGCCAGATGATAGCTTGTGGGCATTTCCTTTCGCGCCAGCACGACATCGCCGAAGATTTCCGGTCTTGCGGCCTGTATTCCGGATTCACCGTTGGCGCCGTGGCCCCTTTCGTCAAAGATCAGTTCGCGTCCCAGACTGGCCAGCGCCTTTGCCACGTCCAGCCGCAACGCGTAAGCATCACCGCGCGCGATGCGTGCGCGGCGGATTTCCGTCGTCAGGGTGCGGCAGATTCCGGGATAAAGCGGTCCCTCGGGAGACAATTCGGCCGCTTCCGGTGCGAAGTCTGCGCGCGCGATCTCTTCGGCGATTTCCTTTCGCGTGCAGAAGCAAGGATAGAGCAGGCCCAGCGAATCGAGCCCATTCAAGGCGGACCTGTAATCGGCAAAGTGTTCCGACTGGCGGCGAACTGGCACCGGCCAGCTCAGTCCGAGCCAGCGGAGATCCTCGAAGATTGCGGCCTCGAAATCGGGGCGGCAGCGGGTCAGGTCGATGTTCTCGATGCGCAGGTGGAAGCTGCCGTCGGCGGCGCGCGCGGCCTCGAAGGCAGTGAGCGCGGCGCAGGCATGACCCAGATGCAGAAATCCGGTTGGACTTGGCGCGAAGCGGGTGACAATCATGGGGCGGGAATCTACACGGAAAACCTCAAGCATGAGCACGCTCGACGGCCCGCGGCTACCGCCGGTGCGCCCACCGGCCACCCATCTCGTGGTGCTGTGCCACGGCTATGGCTCGGACGGCAACGATCTGATCGGCCTCGCCCCGCACTGGCGCAACGCGCTTGCCGGCGCGGCTTTCGTGTCGCCCAACGCGCCGGAGCGCATCGCCGGTGCGGGCTATCAATGGTTCCCCCTGTCCCGCATCGACCCGCAGGAAACGCTCCGTGGCACCGAAGCGGCGGCACCGAAACTGAACGCCTTTATCGACGAAGAATTGGCGCGTCTCCAACTCACCGGCGACAAGCTTGCGCTGGTCGGATTCAGCCAGGGCACCATGATGTCGCTGTATGTCGGCTTGCGGCGCAATCCGGCGCCGGCCGCGATCGTCGGCTTTTCCGGCATGCTGGTGGGTGCCGAATCCCTGCCGCACTCCGGAAACGCGCCGCCGGTGCTGCTGCTGCATGGCGATATGGACCAGGTGATTGCCCCGCAGGCGCTCTTCATGTCGGCCAACGCGCTCGGAGCGGCGGGCGTATCCGTGCAGTGGCATATGAGCAAAGGTCTCGCGCACGGCATCGACGCCACGGGACTTGCCCTCGCCGGGCAGTTTCTCTCCGACGCGTTTGCGGGCCGCGCCCCTCGTACCGGTCCGGCCGCGCCCTCAAATTTGCGGGGATGACGCGTCGTGGGCCTGGGCTACGAAATCGCTCAAGGCGCGCGCCACCTCGGGCATCAATGTGCGCCAATCGGCGAATTTCTCGCAGGCGAAAACGCGGGTGCTGCGATACCAGGGGTAATGGTCGGTGCCGAGCTGCGGCCAGACCCTTCCTGCCGCCATGAACCAGGTCTCGCGTCCCAAGGCGCCCGCCATGGCAGCCGCCGCGGTGGGTGCGGAGATCACGAGATCGCAGGCATCGGTCAAGGCGGCCGCGCCGTCTAAATCGTTTCTGAGATCGACATCGTCGAAATGATGGATGGCGATGCCGAGTTTTTCTCGCGCATGCTGTAGCTCGGGTGCGACGGCGCCATATTGCAAATTGACAAACGTCACGCCTGGGACGTTCAGGATCGGTCCCCAGGAATCGATGGCGCTGTAATATTTCGCGCGCTTGGCGCCCATGACCATCGAACGCCAGCAAATGCCGACATAGGGGCCGGGGCCGAGTCCGGCAAGCCGCGCCCGGAAACCTGCGCGCTTTTCGGGATCGGCCTTCAGGAAGGCTTCGTGCGGAAAATCCGAGACGTTCTTTCGAAAGAAATGCAGAGGCGTGCCGATGGGCGCGTAGAAATCCGGATCGCCATTCTCGCGCGCCCAATGGAATATGCGGACCTGGCGCCCTTCGAGCTTCCCGTCGTCATAAGAGCCGACTTCGGCCTTGGGAAAGGAACGCTGGAAAATCGGAATGAGTCGCGGATCGACGGCAATTTGGAGCTGGCCGTCGTCGCCCACGGCGCGTGCGACATCGGGAAGGATGTTCGCGAACATCAGCTCGTCGCCCAAGCCTTGTTCGCCGACGATCAGAATACGCTTGCCCGCGAGCGGTTCGCCGCGCCACAGCGGCGCCTTGGTGTAATGCAGCAGCCAGGTACGGAATTCCGGGGCATGGCGGATTTCATAGTCCTTGAAACCTTCTTCCAGCCGTCCCATGCCGATCAGGCAGATGCTGCGTGAATGACGGCTCTCCACCCTCTCATGCGCGCTGGACGCGATGGCAAGCGCGCAATCATAGGCGTGCAGGGATTCTTCCAGGCGGCCGAGATGCATGTAGCTGTAGCCGAGATTGTGCCAGACCCGCGCGAATTTGGGATCGAGGCGCATGGCCTCATGGTAGAAGGGAAGGCTTTCTTCGGCGCGGCCTTCTTCGGCGAGCGCGGTGGCAAGCGAATTCCACAGCATCGCGGAATCCGGCATGCGCAGGATCGCGTTGCGCAGGGTTTCGATCGCCAAGGTGAGATCGCCCTTGTCGCGCTGGATGCTGCCGAGATTGTTGTAGCCGGCCGGATGGTCGGGACACTTCTCGATGAACAGCCGGAACATGCGCTCGGCACCGTCCAGAAGATCGAGGTTCCACGCGGTGAGGCCGAGATTGAGCAGCAGATCGGTATCGTCGGGGTCGAGCGCGAAGGCGCGTTCATAGGTGACAAGCGCCTTGTGCAGATGGCCAAGCTTGTCGAGCGCGAGAGCGAGCAGATGGAAAGCCTGGGCGTTGGATTCGTCGGCCTCGGTTGCCTCGAGCGCCAGTTTGGCGGTCTTGACGGTGTCGCCGCGCTTCCAGGCTCGCAGCGACCGCTGCAGCACTTTGTTCGAGCGAAGCCGGGCTGCGATCGTGGCGACCGCCAAAGTCGCCGCTTCGACGCGCGCAAGCGCTTCGTCGCCCGCTCCGACGATGGTGCGGGAATCGTAATCGGGCGGTATGAGCCGCGCAGCCTCTGCCATGGTGCTTCTCCTTGAGCGTCCATAAAACAGCAAGCGTGGATAAATTTGCGTAAACAGTTTGCGTTCGCATCGCATTTTGAAGGGAGTGTTAACCAGTCCCGGCCTAAGGTCCCGCCGACATTGCATCGCCACCCGCGCAAAATGCGCAACGTCCGAGGACATCCAATGCCGCTTAAGCTGTCGTTGAAACCCGGCGAGAAATTCGTCTTGAACGGCGCAGTTCTGGCCAATGGCGACAAGCGCGCCAGTTTCGTGATCCAGAACAAGGCCTGTATCCTTCGCGAGAAGGACATCATGCAGGCCGAAGCGGCGGACACGCCGGCCAAGCGCATCTATTTCCCCATCATGATGATGTATCTCGATGACGAGGAGGCGGATGTCTATTACAGCCAGTTCGCGCTTCGCATGACCGAGTTCATGGACGCGATTCGCGATCGCAAGACGCTGACAACCTGCGTCGAGATCAGCCGCGAGGTGATGAGCGGCGCCTATTACAAGGCGCTGGTCAAATGCAGAAATCTTTTCGAGTTCGAACAGGAACGGCTCAACTATGGCACTTCAGGCCTATCAAAGAACGCAACGCGCGACTGAGAATACCAGAGGCGCGGAATACCGTTTGTTCGGTCAGGTGACGGGCGCG
>DASYEG010000111.1:0-7036 GCA_036499145.1 Micropepsaceae bacterium
GGTCTGAGCCCCATTCGCGGTCGCTTGCGCCTGCTGGGCCGTCGCATTGGCCTGGTCGGCCCTTTGTCCCGCCATCTGCGAAGCCGCGATGGCCTGGTCGGCTGTGGCCCTGGCCTGCTCGGCCTGCATTCTCGCCGAATCGGCCGTGGCCTGGACGGCTTTAAGATCGTCATTCGTCGCACAACCGGCCGTCAGTAGTGCCGTTCCCATGACGAGGGGCAAAAAAGTTCTGCTCAAAACCCAATGCATATTTTTTTCTCCTTCTGTGATCCATAGGCACGTGGCCTACGTCCCCTTGAACCCGGCGGAGATTAGCACTGGTGCGGCAGAAAAATTGCCCTCTTAGGCAACGTCACAATTTTTACACAGGCGGCAGGCGAGGAATTCCCCGATTCTCCAGTGACGAAAGAAATCGAAATGGACTCTGCAAAACGGACTCCGTCCGTTCACGGAGAAAACTGCCGTTCGATCATGAGGCTGTCGATGCATCCAAGGGTTTCCACGCGCCCCGTGATGGGTGAACGGCAACAGGCTTTTAGGGTCCGGGCGTTTCGCGCCTCTACCTTCCTGGTCGCAGCACTTAATTTGGCAGCGTGCGCGGGCACCGGAACAAGCCGGCCGCCAGCCGTCACCATCGTGCCTGAGCAACGGCAATTGTCCGCCACACAATCGGCTTTGCGCGACCTTCTGTTATCGAAAGAGGCGCAATCCCAGCAGAGCGCGGCGGCTCTGCCCGATCCGTCATTTGCGTTCTACAAAGCGCGAAATTTCATGCCCGTATGGAGCGGAGGCGCAGAACAAGAAGACGCCTCGGCAAAGGTCCACGCAATCCTCGGCCGGGCTCACGAACAGGGCTTGCGCGATGAAGACTACAATATGTCACAGGACGAATCGCGGCGCACATCCGGCGCGGAAGCGGCCGCATACGATCTCGCGCTCACCAGGACAGTGCTGGCCTATTCCCGCGACGTGAGGACGGGGCATGTTTGGCCCGGCGACATCTATGATGACGTCATCCTGCCTGTACCCGGTTTCAATGCCGCCACGGATTTGACCAAAGCCCTTGCAGATCATGCGATTGCAAAATATCTGGCCGATCTGTCCCCGCCCCACCGCGAATACGGCCTGCTCGCAGTGGCGCTCGCACACTACCGCGCAATCGCGGGGCAGGGCGGCTGGCCTTCGCTGCCGGGGCAGACCGAAATCAAGCTCGACGGCAAGGATCCGAGAGCGAGCCTCCTCGCGGCGCGCTTGGCATTTGAAGATCCCGCTTTAGCCGCGACTCCCGATCCTTCCGCGGGCGAGTTGCGTGAGGCCGTCAAGCGCTTCCAGACGCGCAACGGTCTTGCAGGGGATGGACGCGTCGGCGGCGAAACGCTGACATCGCTGAACATCCCGGCGTCCTATCGCGCCGCGCAAATCGCCGCGAACATGGAACGCTGGCGCTGGTTGCCGCGATTCGAAGACCGCTACATCGCCGTCAATGTTCCGGATCAAAGCCTGGAGTTCGTCCGCGATGGAATTCCCACGCTGAGTTCGCGCGTCATCGTCGGGCAGAAGACAAGCCCGACTCCGATCACACGCACGGAAATCGTTGCGGTGGTTGCCAATCCGCCTTGGAACATTCCCGGAGACATCGCGGCCCGGGATCTGCTGCCTCACCTCGTCAAGAGCGCCAATTATCTGGCATCGAAGCACATGGTGGTGACGAACGGTCCGCCCGGCGATCCGTATGGTCGCACGATCAAATGGGCAAGCGTCGTGCCGGCGGAATTTCCCTATGCCATCCGCCAGCTCCCCGGACCGGCAACCGCTCTTGGCGCCGTGATGCTCGATTCGCCCAATGATTTCGATGTCTACCTTCACGATACGCCCAACAAGAAACGGTTTGAATCCAACGAACGCGAAATCAGCAATGGCTGCGTTCGCGTGCAACAGATTCTTTCGCTGGCCTCGCTTGCGCTCACCGGCGATCCAGCCAAGGGCATGGATCGCCTCAATCGCGTGATCAAAACCCATGAGACTCAGCGGCTGACATTGGATCATTCGCTGCCGGTTTATTTTCTCTATTGGACGGCGATACCTGCCGCCGACGGGAGCGTGGGATTCCGGCCCGACCGGTACGGCCGCGATGCGCGCCTGATTGCGGCGCTCACCAAGAACGATCGCAGCATACCGGCGATCGAGATACCCATGAATGCTTCCGGCGATATGGAACAGAACGCGCCAGACGCCGACGACCCAAGTCCGTAACGCCGGTCGCCTAAACGAAACCAGCTCCGCGTTCAGCCGTCGAGCCCCTTCATCAGGCGCGCCTCGATCGCGGCGAGCCGTTGCGGGTGGACCACTTTGTGGCCGAACACATCGCGCACATAGAACGTATCGACTGCCAGCTCGCCGTAAGTGGCGATGATGGCCGATGAAATCGTCATGCCGGCCTCGAACAAGCCGCGCGTGATCTCATAGAGCAGCCCAACCCGGTCGAGGCTCTCGACTTCGACCAGCGTTGATACTGTCGAGGCTTCGTTGTCGAAATTCACTTTGGGCTTCGTCTTGAAGGCAGCCGCGCGCCGGCCAGGTATCCGTTTCGCCAACACGTCGCGCGGCCTGATCTCGCCGGCCAAAGTCTTGATGATGGTTTGACGCAAACGGTCGATGCGTCCGCCATCTCCGAACGGCCCGCCTGCCGCATCCTGGACCTGAAAGACGTCGAGTGCATAACCGTCCGAGGAGGTGAAGATCTTGGCGCCAACGATCGAGCCGTTGGAAATCGAGATGGCTCCGGCAAGACGCGAGAACAATCCCGGATGGTCGGCGGTGTAGATGACGATTTCCGTCACCGCACCCGATATCTCGCCGCGCGAACCCACAGCCAGTTTCTCGCCGGTCCGGTCAGCGGATTGCATCAGGCGCGCATGAAATTCCAGTTCTTCGGCATCGAACGCAAGCCAATAGCTGTCATAGTGACGGCTGAGCGCGTGCTGGCGCGCGGCATCGCTGAAATTCTTTAGCCGTTCTTCCAATGCGCGCTTGGCGTCTTCGATCCGCGTGCTTCGCGCCGGAGAGGAATCGCCCCCCGACATCAAGGTCTCGGATTCGAAATAAAGCTCGCGCAGGAGCTGGGCCTTCCAGCCGTTCCATACGCCTGGTCCAACCGCGCGGATGTCGGCGGCCGTCAGGATCAAGAGGAGCCGCAAACGCTCCGGCGTCTGCACGATGCGCACGAAATCTTGGACGGTTTTTGGGTCCGACACGTCCCGCTTCTGTGCTGCGTCGCTCATCACGAGATGATTTCGCACCAGCCATACGACGGTATCCGTATCGGCCTCGGACAAACCGAAGCGCGGACACACCGCTTCGGCCATCGCCGCGCCGACTTCGGAATGATCGCCCGGAAGACCCTTGGCCATATCGTGCAGCAGCGTGGCGACATAGAGGACTTCGCGCGATTTCACGCGCTTGATCAGATCGCTGACCAGCGGCAGCTCCTGGCGCATTTCGCCATGCTCGAAGCGTGCGACATTGCCGACCGCCACCAACAAATGCTCGTCCACCGTGTAGTGGTGGTACATGTTGAACTGCATCAGAGCGACGACACGGCCGAATTCGGGCATGAAGCGGCCCATAACACCTGCCTCATTCATGCGCCGAAGCGCACGTTCGGGATCGCGGCGCGAACAGAGGATGTCGAGAAACAACCGATTCGCGTGGGCGTTGTTGCGCAGATCGCCGTCGATCAGATCGAGCTGGCGCGTGACGCGGCGCAACGTGTTGGGGTGAACATCGAGTCCCTTGGACTCGGCGACATGGAACAACCGAATCAGATTGATGGGGGCTTCACGGAACAGACCAGGGCGCGCGGCAAGCCGTCCATTCTCGACGAAGAACTCGTCGTTGGAAGAACGTAGTTTTAGGAACCCTGGCATCAGCCGTGTCAGCGATGGATGGGACTTGCGATTCTGCTCTTCGAGCGAGGCGCAGAATATCCGGGTGAGATCACCGACGTCTTTGGCGACCAGGAAGTAGCTGCGCATGAAGCGCTCGACCGCGCGATGCAAATTGGGGTCTGAGTAGCCGAGCCGCTTCGCAAGCTCCGGCTGCACATCGAAGGACAGCCGTTCCTCGGCCCGTCCGGTCAAATAATGGAGATGACAGCGCACAGTCCATAGAAACGCTTCGGCTTTCTGGAAGGTCTTGAACTCCTCCTTGGTGAAGACACCATGATGGACAAGGTCGCTGGTATCCTCGACGCGGTAGAGATATTTGCCGATCCAATAAAGAGTTTGCAGATCGCGCAGGCCGCCCTTGCCGTCCTTGATGTTGGGCTCGACCAGATAGCGGCTCTCACCCTGTCTGAGGTGGCGGGCGTCACGCTCGGCCAGCTTGGCCTCTACGAAATCCTGACCGTTTCCGGTGGCGATGTCGGTCCAGAATTTCTTGCGAAGCTCTTCGTAAAGCGAAGCATCGCCCCAAACATAACGCGCTTCGAGAAGCGAGGTCCGGATGGTGATGTCCTGCTTCGCCAAACGCACGCATTCGGGAATTGAACGCGTGGCATGGCCGACTTTCAGGCCCATGTCCCACAACATGTGTAGGATGAATTCGATGACACTCTCGTCCCACGCCGTTTCCTTGAAGGGGCGGATGAACAACAGATCGATATCGGAGGCCGGTGCCAGCAATCCGCGGCCATAGCCACCGGTGGCGACAACCGCAAGACGCTCGGACGTCGTGGGATTGGGCGCCCGATAGAAATGGCGGACAGCGAAATCGTAAAGAACCTGGATCGTGATGTCTTGCAGCGCCGAAAGGGCGCGAGCGACCGCTTGCCCGGGGCTCACCCCCGATTCCATACCCGCCTTGATGCGTTCGCGCGCCGCCAGAAACGCAGCGCGAATGGAGACAAGTGCGGCCTTGCGCAACACCGCGCGATCCCCGCCGGATGCCCGCGCGAGCGCCGTCAGGTCGCGCCGCAAGGCATCGCCGTCGAGCGGTTGCGCGCCATCCATCACCGCTGCGGAGAACGTATCAACGGCCATTTCGAGTCATCGGACCTCGCTGCGGGGTCATAGAATGACGCTGGCCGTCCAAACACAAGACGAATGATGCGCCACACGATAAGCTTTCGACAACGAGGCCCAGCCGATGTAGAGAATGGAGCATGACACCCGCTGTAAAAACCGTTCTCATCACTGGTGGCGCCAAGCGCCTGGGGCGGGCGATCGCGCTTCATCTCGGTTCGGCTGGATGGTCCGTGGCGGTCCATTACAATGTCTCCCAGGGCGACGCTGAGGAAACCGTCGCAGCCTTGCATGGAAAGGGCGTGCACGCAGCGGCATTGAACGCCGACCTCTCAATGGAGGAAGACTCGCAGCGGCTCATCGCGCGTGCGAACAAGGCGGTCGGTCCCTTGACGGCGCTGGTCAACAACGCGTCGGTCTTCGAGAGCGATACCTTGGCCACCATGACGCGCGAATCCTGGGAAAAACACATGGAGACGAACCTGCGTGCGCCGATCGTGCTGGCCCAGAATTTCGCCGAGCAATTGCCGGAAGGGGCCGAAGGCGCCATCGTCAATCTGCTCGATCAAAGATTGTTGAAGCCGACGCCACAATTCCTCTCCTACGGCGTCAGCAAAGCGGGACTGCATTGGCTGACCGTGACGCTCGCTCAGGCGCTTGCACCGCGGATCCGCGTCAACGCGGTGGCGCCGGGCCCGACGTTGCGCAATGCACGCCAGAGCGAAGCCCAATTCAAAAAGCAACAGGCCGCCACAATTCTCGGGCGTGGCGCGACGCCCGAAGACGTCGCGGCAGCGGCTCTTTATTTGATCGAATCTCGCGCGGTCACGGGCCAGATGATCGCCGTCGATGGCGGCCAGCATCTCGCTTGGCGCACGGCAGATGTCACAGGTGTCGAATGAGAAACCGATCCGTTCTGGTGCTGATCCGCGATCTGGAACTGCTCGCCCGCATCGGCGTCCACGGACACGAGCAGGGCAAGCCGCAGCCGGTCCGCATCAATATCCAACTCACGGGTGAGATCGATTCGACCGGCGACACACTGTCAAACGCCATCGATTACGAAGCCGTTGCGGACAAGATTCGCGCGATCATCGCCGCGGGCCATGTCAATCTGGCCGAAACCCTGGCCGAACGGATCGCGGCCACTTGCTTCGACGACAAGCGCGTGCGTCACGCGCGGGTGCGGGTGGAGAAATTGCACGCGCTGCCGGGTGCCGCCGCTGCCGGTGTGGAAATCGAGCGCGACGCCCCCGTTTAGGATTTGCCACCTTCGACCGGAAATCCTTCGCCACGCCAGCGCAGCATGCCCCCCGGCATATTGGCCACGCGTTCGAACCCCGCCTGCTGCAGGATGAGCGTCGCCTGGGCCGAACGCCCGCCGGCCCGGCAGACCGCGACCACGGGTTTATCTTTAGCAAGCTCACCCGTGCGCGCCGACAACTCGCCCAGAGGTATGAGCTTGGCGCCACGAATGCGTCCGAGCGGTCCGGTAAACTCATCGGGCTCGCGCACATCGAGGACCTGGACCGCATCCAGATTGTCCTCGAGCCATGAAGGCTGCTGCAATTCCCAAATGCCGGCGAAATTACAGGTCAACGGGGCCCAATCGGGATCGTGCATGGGATGGTCCTCCTCCGGCCGGCCGCACTTCAAATTGGCGGGCACTGCGATGTCGAGCTTCTTGGGGTGTGCTAAGTGCAGGTTCTTCATGTAGCCCGCGAAATCGTTTTCCGAAAGTGCTCCGCCAAGCCTTGGATTGAACCGCTTCTCTTCACCCACGCTGGTCACGGTCAGCCCGCGATAATCATGGGCGGGATAAAGCAGACAGGAATCGGGCAGGGTGAAAAGCTGAAGATGCACCGAACGGTAAAGACTGCGCGCATCGCCTTCCTGGAAATCCGTGCGTCCGCTGCCTCGGATGAGCAGAGCATCGCCGGTGAACGCCATGCTCTCATCGCCGAGCACATAGCTGACGCAGCCCCGCGTATGGCCCGGCGTGTCGCGTATCTCGA
>DASYEG010000112.1:0-7499 GCA_036499145.1 Micropepsaceae bacterium
GTTTTGCGCGTCTCTCTCCATTGCGAGAAGCGATGTATCCGTCAGATAGTGGCGATAGGCCCACGCCGAGCCTGTGCGCACCATTTCGGCATTCACGTCTTTGCCGTTCACGAAGATGCGCGCGAGCGTTCGCCCGTACTCATCCTGCCCTGTAGAGACGACTCGCACCGATTGGCCCAAAACGAGCGCCGACAATGCTTGTTTCGCATTTGCGCCCCAGGGTTGATCGCTTTCCGGCGCATCGATTTCCACAAGGCGAATCCGCAGCGACTCATTGTTGCCGGTAAGAACCGTCAGCGTGTCGCCGTCCGTGACTCCCGTAGCTCGTGCCGTAAATTCAGCGGCGTTCGCAACAACAGCGAAGACTGACAGCATCAGTGTCAGAATGATCGTATAGGATAGCCTAAGTCCATATCGGGCCGTCTTCATCCGATCATCCTTCAAGAGTTCTTGCGGGAAAAACGCTCGGACGCGGGAAAAAGGTAGTAAGACGTTCGCTGTGAATAAAATCTTACAGACAGACGTTGAAGATCTTGCTGCAAGGCTTCGCGCGGCAGAGATCTGCGTTAATTCTTCACGGCGATGATGACGGCCTCGCGTCCGATTCCGGACTGGGCGAGCGCGCGATAGAAGGCGCGGCGGGTCTCCTTGAAGCCGGCCTTTTCCAATCCAAGATCGAAGCGCTTTCTCTGATTGTGGCAGGCGAGCCCGAGCTCCGGGTTTGTCGTGTAGTCGAGTCCCATCAGCAGGAACATCTCCATCGGGAAGCTGGTGCCACGTTCGGCGATGCGAAAACCCGCGGTTGCAACGACATGGGAGAGGGATTCGAAGTCGAAATAATTCAGATGATGCGGGGGGGCGACCCACCATTCGGGGAGCGAAAGCGATGCCCGCGCGCTCTCCTGAAAGGGGGTGAAATCGTTCGGCGCGTTGAGACAGAGAATTCCGGAACGGCTGAGCAAATCGCGGGCGAGCCGCACCACGGTCAAGGGATTGGGCACATGCTCCAGCACATTGTTCAGATGCACCACATCGTAACGCCCGGCTAGGCGCGCCGCCGTCGTTGCGTTGAAGAATTCCTCGACGATGTCGAGGCCGAGGCCACGCGCATGCTCGGCTGCCTGACGTGAAGGCTCGAGCCCTTGCACCGTCCAGCCGCGCTCCTTGGCGGTTTTGAGGAAGAATCCGGGTCCGCAGCCGATATCCAGGATGCGGCGCTGCCCCGGTGGCAAAAGCCGTTCGAAGCTCTCCAGCCGGTCGCGCTGGGCCAATTCCGCCCATTCCTGATCTTCACCGGCATGGACGAGAAACGTAGGTTTTTCTTCGCTGTAATAGGCCTCGCGATAGGTGCGTTCGAGCGCATCCGGATCGGGCAGCGGCACGACATGGCGAAAGCCGCACACGTCGCAGGCAATGACGTCATAGCCGTTTTTGCGGCTGATCAGAGGCCCGTCGTGGCTCGCGCCGTCCGATGCGCTCCAGGAGATGATGGTTTTGGCTGCGATCGCGCCCATTTGGTCCTTCCGTTAACTAAGGTTTAGCCATGTCTCTTTAAAAAGCCGTTAAGCGGGAGGACAAACTGTGGCTGTTACCTTCATTGCCGAAGCATCCAGCAATCACGCTCAAGACCTTTCGCGCGCGCTCGCCTTCGTGGATGCGGCGGCGGATTGCGGCTGCGATGCGGTGAAATTTCAACTGTTCCGGCTGAAGGAATTGTTCGCGCCCGAGATCCTCGCGAAAAGCGCATCGCATCGCGCGCGTATCGCGTGGGAGCTGCCGGTCGCCCATCTTGCGCCGCTTGCCGCGCGGGCAAAGGAACGCGGGATCGCGTTCTCCTGCACGCCGTTTTATCTCGCCGCCGTCGCCGAACTCGAACCCTATGTCGCCTTCTACAAGATCGCGTCCTATGAGCTTTTGTGGCGCGGCCTCCTGGAGACATGCGCGCGGACCGGCAAGCCGGTCATCATCTCGACGGGCATGGCGACCATGCCCGAAATCATGACGGCGGTGGAAACGCTCAAAGATGCGGGCTGCCGCGCGATCACCGCGCTGCATTGCGTTTCGGCCTATCCTGCGCCAGCCGAAGACGCCAATCTTTCCGCGATGCAAGCGATTCGCGAATCGACAGGCGTTGCGGTCGGCTGGTCCGACCACACGCGCAACCCCGCCGTGATCGAACGCGCGGTCCATCGCTGGGACGCGTCAGCGGTGGAATTCCATCTCGACCTCGACGGTCAGGGCGCCGAATACGCTTCAGGCCATTGCTGGCTTCCCGATGAGATCGCACCCGTAATCGCGCGCATCCGCGAAGCCGAACGCAGCGATGGCACCGGCTTCAAGGAACCGGCGGCCTCGGAGCTTTCCGACCGCGAATGGCGCGCCGATCCCCATGACGGTCTGCGTCCGCTCAAGCATATCCGCGCGCAATGGAAGCCGGCGGCATGAGCGAAAACGCACATCGCCCGCGCGTCGTCGCCATCGTACAGGCCCGCATGGGCTCGACCCGCTTTCCCGGCAAGGTCCTCAGACCCATCGCGGGAAAGCCCTTGCTTTGGCATGTGGTGCATCGCCTGCGCCGCGCCGCGACACTCGATGCGATTGTGATCGCCACCTCGACCAATCCGCGCGACGACGCAATCCGCAATTTCTGCCGCGAAGAAAAAATCGATTGCGTGCGGGGGCCCGAAGACGACGTGCTTGCGCGTTTCGCCCTGGCCGCCGCGCGCTCCAACGCCGATGTGATCGTGCGGATTTCGTCCGATGCTCCGTTCCTCGACGGGCCGTTCATCGACCACCTGGTGAAAGCTCTGATCGCGCAGGACGGCGATTATGTGCTGATGGAACCCGGCGCGCTTTGCGCCCACGAAGGCGTGGACCCATTCTCCCGCCGCGCGCTGGACAAGCTCATCCGCGAGGCGCCGGACGACCGCATCGCCCGCGAACACGTCAGTGGCTATTTCAAACGGCATCCCGATTTCGTGCGCATCGTTTATGCCGCCCCCTTTTCGACGCTGGAGCGCAAATCCGCGCGACTCACCATCGATACGCCGGACGATCTTGCCTTCATCGAAACATTGCACGAACGCCTTAACGTCAAAGCTGGTGAGGCTGTCTTGTCAGATCTTCTGCTCCTGCTCGAACGCGAACCCCATCTCGTCCAACTGAATGCGCATATCCGCCAGAAGCCGCTCGAGGCCGAAGGCGGACTCGCGCTGATACGCTGCGACGGCGGCGGCATGCTGGGATTCGGCCATGTGAAGCGTTGCCTGACGCTCGCGCGGGCCTTGCGCGACCGCGAGGGCCTGGGCGTGCTGTTTGTCCTCAACGGGGAGGAGGACGCCGCCGAAACCATCCGTCAGGACGGATTTGAAACCATTGTGCTGCCGCGCAACAGCCAGACGACGGCCTTCATGGCGCTGGTGACGGCAAAGAAGCCGGACATCCTGATCGCGGACGCGCGCACCAACCTGTCGCGCGACATGCTGATGCGGATCGCTCAGAAGGTGAGAATTGTCGCCGTGATCGATGACGGGACCGACCGCCGCCTGGCGGCAACGCACGCCTACTACCCGCCGGCGCCCCAGGTCGAAAGCCTGTCGTGGAAAGGCGCCCGCACCATTGTGCACAGCGGATGGGAATGGGCGCTTCTCGGCTTCGACCCGGCGCGGCTGCCGGTTAAACCGGCACTGCGCGATCGCGCCCGCCCCACCATCGTCGTCAGCATGGGCGGGAGCGATCCCCTGGAACTGACGCGCTTGGCCGCGCGCGCACTCGCCAAGGTCACCGCTTCTTATCGCGCGCGCTTCATCATCGGCCCGGGCTTTCGCGGGGCCCCGGCCCTCGCACGTGAGATCGAAGCGATGAGCCCGGCCTTTGAAATCGTCCAGGGCATGAACGATCTGGGCGCGGAATTTTCCGGCGCCGATCTTGCGCTCGTTACCTTTGGCGTCACCGCCTACGAACTCGCCGCCCTCGGGGTGCCGGCGCTTTATCTCGCGCTCTCCGACGATCATGCGCTTTCGGCTTCGAGCTTCGAGAAAGGCGGCATGGGCGCGGTGCTGGGCTTGGGAAGAATCATCCGTGCCGACGATATCGCACGCAACTGCTGGCAATTGCTTGCCGATGAAGACCGCCGCCGCGATATGCGCGCGGCCGGTCTGACCACGATCGACGGCCGCGCCGGCTCGCGCATCGCGGCCGATCTGGCGAATGCTCTGGCCGAGGCCCGCGCCGCCACGCCGCTGGCGCTGGCGCAATAAGGCATCGGGGTTCGAGGCCGCTTATATCAGGGTAACGCACGCTTAACCGTACCGGCTCTTAGTGTGCTGTTAAGGAAAGTCCGCGCACTCTTCTCTGGAAGGGTGCAAAGCGTTTTGCGCAGGAAGACATATCGTGGTGGTCAGTTTCGATCCTTCTCTGCTGATGAATTATTACATGGCGAAGCTGCCGCTCGCCTCGTCGCAGACATTTTCGTCTCCCTCGCAGCAGAATAAAACTCAGACCCAGACACCGCCCTGGGACATCAGCATCGCCAAGCCCGCGCAAGAGATTCGCGACGTCACCGCGCGCAACAGCGACCCCTATTTCGATCCCAAAGACGCGCTTCTGTCCGCGACGGCGACCGGAAGCGCGGCGACAAATGCGCAATCGCAGATCGCAGCACTTCTGAACAGCACGCTGTCCAACACATCGACGTCTGCCACGAATGCTGCGATGTCGGCGGACAACGACAAGATGTTCGCGCTCTACAGCGCGCTCGACCGTCTCGACTACATCGCGCAAATGGCCACACGCGACGGCACGGTCGACGGGCAACTTTCCGGTCTGAACCAGAGCTTCCAGACGGGTCTCAATCAGGTGCTTTCTTTCGTGCAGAATACGGGTCTGTCGAATCTGACCGTGCTTCCGGGGCAGACGACGTCCACCGCGCAGAGCTCCGTCACCATCGCCTATCCGCAATCGGATTACACCGGGGGCGCGGCGGTCCAAGACAAGCAGATCCTGAATCCTGTTCCGGGCGTCTCGGCGAGTGACAGCTTCACGGTGTCCATCACCAAGGCAGGGGTGAAGAGCGATGTGGTCATCGATCTTTCGCAGGTCTCAGGTCCGCTCACCATCGACAACATCAACACCTACGCCAATCAGCAGCTCGCGGCGGCCGGCTTTGCCACGCGGCTCACCCGCGTGCAGACCGGCGGCTCGCTCACAGACGCCACGGCGACATGGGGCGAGCAGATCGCCTATCGGCCGGGCGAGACAGTCAGCCTGTCATCCAATCAGGCAAAGCCATCGGTTTATGTCGCGGGAATCAGCGGTCTTTCGAGCGACAGCGACGGCAAGCTGATCAAGCTCGCGGGCCTTGACGGGACGCCATCCAGCGCCTTTTCCACGAACATTGCGCCCACGTCCGGCACGGCCACCGCCAAGAACACCGTCGTCGATGCCAATGGCAATGTCTATGTGATCGGAGATTCGACCGGCAGCTTCGGAAACGAAGTCAATCAGGGCGCGCAGGACGTCTATCTCACCAAATATGATTCCGCCGGCAATCAGCAATGGACCAAGTTGCTGGGTTCGGCGGATTCGGCCAGCGGCTACGGACTCGCCGTCGATCCCAAATCGGGCGGCGTGGTGATCGCGGGTGCGGTGACGGGCGATCTTACGCCGACGGCGATCGGTAGCGGCACCGACAGTTTCGTCGCGAAATATGACAGCTCCGGCAACCAGACCTGGCTACGCCAGGTGGCGCCGGTGAACAATGATCAGGCCAACAGCGTGAGCGTGGACGCGGACGGCAACATCTATGTCGGCGGACAGGTGAACGGCGCTATCGCATCGGGCGCGACGTCGGCGGGCGGCACGGACGCTTATGTGACGAAGCTCGATAGCACCGGCAAGCTCGTCTATCAGCGGCAGTTTGGCACCGCCGGCGCGGATTCCGCTGCTCAGACGGCCGTGGCGCCGGACGGCAATGTGATCGTGGCGAGCGTCCAGAACGGCCACGCGATCCTTTCGAAATATGCGTCTGCGGACGGCACGAGTGCTGCGATGTGGCAGATCGATCTCGGCGATCTGAAAGGCGGATCCATCGGCGGCCTCACGGTTTCCGGCGGCAAGGTCTATGTCTCGGGCACATCCTCGAATGCCGCTCTCGATGCCGGAGGAACCGCATCCATCGCCAATGCCAATTCGGGCGGCGCGGACGGTTTTGTCTTCGCGGCAACCGACGCGGGGGCAAGCGCGAGCGCGGATTTCGTCTCCTATGTAGGGACGGGGGCAACCGATCAAGGCGGCGGCGTCGCGGTGGCGGGGGGAAATATCTATCTCACCGGCACGACCAGCGGCACCTTTGCGGGCCAGGTCCGCAATAGCGCGAACACACACAATATGTTCGTGGCCCAGCTCGGAGCGGACGGCACGCTGAATTGGACGCAGCAATATGGCGGCTTGGACGGCGAATCGGAGGGATTGGCGATCGCTGCCGACAATTCGGGCTCCAGCGTGCTCGATGCGCTCAAACTTCAACGCGGGACCATCTCCGTCAACCAATCCAACGCCATCGAATCGCAGACCACCGCGCGCGCGGGCGATTATTTCACGCTCCAGATCAAGGACGCGACCGGATCGCGCAGCGCGAAAATCACGATCGCCAAGGGCGAGACCTTGAGATCGCTGGCCATCAAGATCAACAGCGCGTTGCAGTCCGACGGCAAGGCGACCGCTTCGGCCGCCGTTGGCGGGCAGGGTTTGAAGATCGCGGTGAATCCGGGCGCACAGATCCAACTCGTCTCGGGACCCAAGGATTTCGATGCGCTCGCTGGGCTGGGACTGAAGCCGCAATTGCTGACCAATGTCGCTGCGACCAGTACGCCAAGCACATCGTCGAGCACCAAAGTGACCGACAATGCAGCGGTCAAACCCGCGCCCACGACGACACCCGCAACGACGGGGCCGCAAATCATCGGGCTCGGTATCAATGGCGGCATCGATCTTTTGAGCAAAGACACCGCCGCGCACGCCAATGTCGTCCTGCAAGGCGCGATGTCGCTGATCAAGCAGGCCTATTCGACGCTGAATACTCCGCAAACATCGACCGCCACGGCCGCGACGGGCAGCGTGCCGGCCTATGTGCAAAGCCAACTCGCAAGCTATCAGACCGCGCTCGCCTATATGCAGTCGCTGACCACGTCGTGACTGCGCCTAAAGCGTGATTGATTTGGATTGAATCGGAAATCACGCTCTAGGTTTTGTTTGTCGCATTTTTTCAGGCTGAACCGGCATCCACTTCAGCCAAAATGCTCTAAAGCGGTTTTTCGCGCTCGTTCAATTCGATATAGGTGCCCCAGGGATCGTAGATGAAGCAGATCCCGGTCCCGCCCGCATTCTTGGTATAGGGGCGGTCCACTTTGATTCCGTCAGCCGCCGCCTTCTTGCAGAAGGCTTCCAGATTCTTCACGTCGAAACCGATGTGATCCAGCGTGTGGCCCTTGGTGCTGACG
>DASYEG010000113.1:0-3630 GCA_036499145.1 Micropepsaceae bacterium
GGTGGCCGAAGCCTATCCGCAATTGCGCGCTGCTGAGAATTTCCAATCGCTGCAGAAGGACCTGGCCGAGATCGAAGATCAGATCCAGTTGGCGCGGCGCTATTACAATGGCGCGGTCCGCGATTACAATGTGACGACCGAACAATTCCCCTCGAACCTCATCGCATCGTCTTTCGGTTTCACCAAAGCGCCGTTCTTCGGAATCGAGAATGCCGCGGACCGGGACGTGCCCAGGATCGCGTTTTGATTCTGTTCGCCCGCGCTTTTCTTTTTGTCGCGATTGCGTTTGCATCCGTATCGGCTGCCGTCGCCGAGGAGCGCATCACCGATTTCGCCAGCGACATCGCCATCGCCCGCGACGGCACGCTCAGCGTGCGCGAGACAATCAGCGTGAATGCCGAAGGCGACCGGATCCAGCACGGTATTTTCCGTGATTTCCCGACGCTCTATCGTGACGCCGCGGGAAATCGGCTGCGTGTGCGCTTCGACGTCGCGGAGGTCGATCTTGACGGCCATCCCGAACCGTACACGCTCGAAACCATCTCCAACGGAACCCGGGTGCGCATCGGAGAGGCGAATGTCGTCCTGAACCCCGGCGCGCATACATTCCTGATCGTGTATCGCACCGACCGGCAGATCGGATTCTTCCAGGATTATGATGAACTGTACTGGAACGTCACCGGCAATGGCTGGGACTTCCCGATCAGCCGCGCCGAAGCCGTGATCCATCTGCCGCCGGGCGCGCATCTGAAGCAATATGCGTTCTACACCGGACCGCAAGGTGCCGCCGGCAAGGACGCGCAAGCTTTTCCGGAAGGCGACAGCGTTCGTTTCGTGACCAACGCGTCGCTGAATCCCCGCGAGGGGCTGACCGTCGCGGCCGGGTTCGACAAGGGCGCCGTGATTCCTCCATCCCGCGCGGACCGCGCCGGAAATTTCCTGCGCGACAATGCCTCCGCCGGGGCCGCGCTCCTCGGGCTGATCGCGCTCGCGATCTATTACGCGATCGCATGGTCTCGCTTCGGACGCGATCCGGCACGCGGCGTGATCGTCCCCCTCTTCGCGCCGCCCCAGGACTTCTCCCCCGCCGCGGTGCGCTTCGTGTATCGCATGGGTTATGACCGCAAGGCATTCGCCGCCGCACTGATCGCCATGGCGGTGAAGGGCTATCTGAAGATCACCGAATCCCATGGCGTTTACACCCTCACGCGCACGGGCGTCAGCCAGGCCGCGAGCGGGCTCGCCTCCACCGAAGGCGCGATCGCGAACGTCCTCTTCAACATCGCCAATGAGATCACGCTCAAGAATACCAACCACACCATCGTCGCGCGCGCGATCACGGCCTTGCGCGACGCGCTCAGGAAAGAAGACGAAGGCGTCTATTTCGTCACCAATCGCGGCTGGTTTCTGGGCGGCGTCGCGATCCTTGTCCTCAGCGGCGCGGCTGCGGCGTTGCTCTCCGAGGACGCCGCGCCTTCCGCGTTCATCCTGATCTGGCTTGCCGTGTGGACGGCGGGCACGTCGCATCTTTTGTTGAATGCCTATCAGGCTTGGCGCGGGGTCATCGCCGGCCCCGGCTCGCGCGTGCTGAATTTCTTCGGCGCTGCCGTTCTCACCCTATTCGCGGCGCCTTTCGTCGCGGGATTGGTTTTCGGGATTTATTTTCTCGGTCTGTCTTTCCCGATCGCGCCGCTGATCGCCATTTTGGCGCAAGGGGTGCTGGCGGCTGTTTTCTACCGCCTCCTGAAGGCGCCGACCCTGGCCGGCGCGAAAATCCGCGATTCCATCGACGGCTTCAAGATGTTCCTCGATGTCGCGGAGAAAGACCGCCTCGAAGTCTTGCACCCGCCGCAGGTGACGCCGGAGGTGTTCGAAAAATTCCTTCCCTATGCGATCGCGCTCGATGCCGAAAATGCTTGGAGCCGCAAATTCGAAATGCAGGCGGCGGCGGCGGGCGCAGGCGCCAATCAAGGGGGCTATGTGCCGGTCTGGTACTCGGGCCCGTCGTTCAACCGGCTCGGCACCACGGGATTTGCGTCGTCATTGGGAAGCGCGATGGCCGGCGCGACCGCGGAGGCGGCAACGGCACCGGGCAGCTCGTCGGGTTCGTCCGGCGGGGGATCGTCCGGCGGCGGCGGTGGAGGCGGTGGCGGCGGCGGCTGGTGAGACCAAAGGTCGCGCCGTCAGGTCCCTGACCGAATCAACCGGTCTGGCGCGCGGCGTGCTTTCTCAGATGGCGCGTCATCGCGATTTCGTCCATGCGCGACTGTTGGGCGCGCGCTTCGGCCTCCGACGCGCGGCGCAGACGTTCTTCCTCGGCCAATTCAAAACTCTTCAGATCCTGAAAGGCGGCCGTGAGATCGTCCTGCTGAGCGGCGCGTTCGCGCTCCAGATCCGCCATCGTGGTGCGGATATTTTTCCGGCGGACTTCGATGGATTGCAGGAAACTTGGGAACGCCAGCCGGCCGATATCCGAATCGCTCGCGCGCTGACGTTCGCGCACGACCGAATCTTCCAGATCGGTGAGCTTCTTCTCCAGATCGGCTTTCATCTCGTCCAATGTGGCGAGCCGTCGCTTCAATTCGTCGACGCGAAAGCGCTTCAAGCGCAAAAGGGAACCACGGCGTTTCATCGGCCACTACCTTTCGTTCCCATAGCATCTAGGATTTTGCTTAAATTCGCGTAACCAGCCGCCATCGGCGTGCGCTCGTTCTTTTGCTGCGAGAGAAACGCTTCGAGATGCGGATAAAGCGCGATGGCACGATCCACTTCGGGGTTCGTTCCTGTGCGGTAGGCCCCGAGCCGAATCAGTTCGGCCATGTCCTCATAGATTGCGAGCTGGCCGCGCGCTTGGATGATGGTGGCCTGCTCGGCGGGCGCATTGCATTGCGGCATGGCCCGCGACACCGATCGGAGCACGTTAATGGCGGGATAGCGTCCGCGCTCGGCGATGGCGCGGTCGAGCACGATGTGACCGTCGAGAATGCCGCGCACCGCATCTGAAATCGGCTCATTGTGGTCGTCGCCCTCGACCAGAACGGTGAACAGCCCGGTAATGCTTCCGGTGGTGCCGGAAGGGCCTGGCCCCGCGCGTTCGAGAAGCCGGGGCAATTCGGCGAATACGGTCGGCGTATAACCCTTGGAGGCGGGCGGCTCACCCGCCGACAACCCAATTTCGCGCTGCGCCATGGCAAAGCGGGTGACCGAATCCATCAACAGAAGAACGTGCAGACCCTGGGCACGGAAATATTCCGCGGTCGCCATGGCGACGAACGCCGCCTGACGCCGGGTCAAGGGCGCTTCGTCGGATGTCGCGGCGACGACCACGCTCCTGGCCAGTCCTTCCGGCCCGAGATCGTCTTCAATGAATTCCTTCAATTCGCGGCCGCGCTCGCCCACTAGTGCGATCACCGTGACGTCGGCCGCGGTATTGCGCGCCAGCATGGCGAGCAGAATGGATTTGCCGACGCCGGAGCCGGCGAAAATGCCCATGCGCTGGCCTTTGCAGCAGGTCGTAAAGGCATTGAGCGCTCGCACACCCAGATCGAGTTTGCCGCCGAGACGCGCGCGTGCATGGGCCGAAGGCGGCGCGGCACGCAGCGGATAAGCCTCCATCCCGCAAACCAGCGG
>DASYEG010000114.1:0-6114 GCA_036499145.1 Micropepsaceae bacterium
GCCGCAAAAGGCGCAGCCGACAAAACAGATATTGGTGAAATTGATATTGCGGTTCACCACATAGGTGATGGTCTCGCCGATTTTGCGGCGGCGCATTTCATCGGCGGTTTTCACCAGCGCGATAAGGTCATCGCCTGCAACATCGCCCAACAGGATGCCGTCGGAGAACCCAAGCTCATTCCCGTTGAGCGCGCGATCCAGAATTTCCGACACGGGCGCGGTGGCGCGCGCGAGCGCCTCGTCGAGCGAACCCTCCTGCTGGCGCGGAGAAACGGCGTTCAGCATTCAAGGCTCCCAGCCCGCGCATAGAAATCCGCGTCCCGATGCGAATCCAATTGCGGTCTCAATGCCGGGTCCACAAAAGCGTCATCGCGCGCGAATTCGGGATAGATGGCGAGCCGCTCGCGCAAGACAAAGCCGGCCTCTTTCGTGCGGCGATCCAGAACCGCGATTCCCGGCCAGGCGCTTTCCGGATTGATGAAGTCGCGCGTCACGGGCGAAATCCCGCCCCAATCATTGATCCCCGCCGCAAGCAGCCGCGGATAATCCTCCGACACCAGATTGGGTGGGGATTGCACATTCATGTCGCCAAGGATCAGCCGCGCCACGGCGATGGTGCGCTGCAAATCCTCCATGTCCGGTTCGGATGCACCGGCCATGCGCGTATCGGTCTTGGCGCGGAAAGGTTGAATCAGGACTTCCTGGATGTGGCCATATTGCTCGTGCAGGCAGCGGATGGCGAGAAGCGAATCCACGCGTTCCTCTCGCGTCTCCCCGATGCCGATGAGGATCCCCGTCGTGAACGCGATTTTCTGGCGGCCCGCGTCCTCGATGGTGCGCAAGCGCAAAAGCGGCGCCTTGTCGGGAGCGCGCCAATGCGCGGCCCCTTTGTGGCGCAGCCGTGAGCTTATCGATTCCAGCATCAGGCCGAGGCTCACATTCGTCTCGCGCAAACGCGCAAGATCGTCCGCCCCCATCAGACCGGGATTGGAATGCGGCAGTAGCCCGGTTTTTTCCAGCACGGCCCGCGACATCGCCGCCAGATAATCGAGCGTCGTGGTAAAGCCGAGCCGGTTCAGGAATTCGCGGGCTTCGGGGAAAATCCGCTCCGGCTGGTCGCCCAGACTGAACAGCGCTTCCTTGCACCCCGCGCGCCGCCCCGCATCCGCGAGCGCCAGCACTTCGTCCGGACTCATATAGGCGGGGTGCCCGTCTTTCGGATCGGCGCGGAAGGTGCAGTAGCCGCAATAATCGCGGCAGAGATGGGTCAGCGGAATGAAGACTTTCTTCGAATAGCTGACGATCCGGCCCTTCACGCGGTCGCGCAGGCGCGATGCGGCGTCGATCAACGCATCGCTCGGCGCCTGTTCCAGCAAGAGCAACGCCTCAGCGCGTGACAGCCCGTTGCCGTCTTCGCCGCGTGCCAGCGCGCGAGCGATTTCTCGGCTTTCTGGATTTTTCGCGAAACCCGCTGTGGCGAAGGCTAGGCTCATCGATTGGCTATTCCTGCCGGCGATTGTTGGCGAAATCGTAGTCCTCGCCGAAGCTGCTGTCGAACCGCCAGCGTATGGACGTGCCGGGCCATTCGCCCGCAAAGACCTCCTTGAGGAATTGCTGCTGCGCGGCCAAGGCGGCGTCTGCTTGGGCTTTGCGGTAGCGCCCCGGCATGGTGTCGTTCAGCCAGCCATGCGGCGCCGCGGCATAAAGACGGATGTCATAGGATTTCTTGTGGGTTTCCAGCGCGTCACGAAAGCGGCGCACATCGTCCACCGAGATAATGTGGTCATCGGAACCGAACGCGCCGAAGACCGGGCAATCGATCCGCGCGACGATGACGTCCAGCGCTTTGGGCTGGATGTCCGTCACCCCCCATTCGCGTTTGGACGCCGCGCCATACCAGACGATGGCGGCCTGAATCTTCGTTTGCGCGGCGAAGACGAGGGGGTGGCGTCCGGTCTGGCAATAGCCCGCAATCGCGATCTTGCTCATATCGGCAAAGGGATGATTTTCCAGGGCGGCCAGCGCCGATGTCAGAAGGCTCACCGATTCGGGATCGCTCATGTCATAGCGCGCCGCGCCCGCGTTCAGCGCGGCGGAATCGGGATGACGCGCGAAGAAATTCGGCGCCAGGACGGTGAAACCATCACGCGCGCAACGCGACGCCAGATCCTTGGTGTGGCTCACCAGACCGTAGCGCTCATGCATCAGGATGACGACGGGATAGCGCCCCGGAGTGACCGGATGTGCGAGGAAACCCGGCATGCCGCCGGGGCATTGGATCATTTCGCCGCTGACGTCTTCGGACATTCGCAAACTCATGCGGTCATCAGAGCGACAGCCTGATCCGCGTCCATCACGCGGGCCATGCGCGGGAAAACGCGGTCCATGAAAAAATCATTGTTGTTCCCCCGTGTCGAATAGCAGCAATCGCGCACTACGACGATGCCGTAATCCAGATCGCGCGCCGCGAACACGGTTGAGGCGATGCCGACATCGGTGGAACCTCCGGCGATGACGATCGTGTCGATACCGCGGGTACGAAGCTGCAGATCGAAATTGGTCTGGAAGAACGAACTCCAGCGCTGCTTGGGCACCACGACATCGCGTGGCCCCGGCGCCAGTTCGGGCGCGATGTCCGCATCCACCGAGCCCTTGTGGAAATGGGGCCGGATCGGGGCCGCGGCGTTGCCGCCGGGCGCCAGTTCCATGTCGGTGTCGGTCAGCCGGTCGACGGAATCCGCACCCGTCGGGTCATGCGCGCCGGAGGGATAGAACACAATCATCCCGGATTTGCGCGCGCCCGCCAGCAGACGCTGCATATGGCCAAGAATGTTGCGCTCGGCGAGAAATCGCAGCTTTGCCGGATTGTCGCGCGGATGCAGATAGCCGTTCAGCGTGTCGAACAGCACCAGGCCGGTGCGTGCGGCGCTCAGTTCTTTTTCCAGCCGCGTTATTCTGCCCATGGTTCCTCGCGTTCAGTGAAGCGACAGCTTGCGCAAGCGCTCGATGGTTTTGGGGGATATACGATAGGTGTCGGCGATCAATTGCTGAATCTGCGCGCCGGATTTTGGCGTGTTGACGCCGAGCGCCATGCGTTTGGAATCGGCGAGGAAGCCCTTGTCCGCGAAGGTGTCGGCAAGCGCCTTGCGCATGAGGGCGACACGCGCAGGCGCCACGCCGGGCGGCATCAGATAGGGCCGCCCCAGGCTCACTTCGGCAAGTCCGGCCTTCAGCAATTGCCGGTCGTCCGCATTGGCCGCGAGGTCGAGCGCGGACGGCACTTCCGGAATGGCGGGTTCTTTTTCGAGCCCATATTGCAGGATCAGCTTGATGTTCTTTTCGGCGCGCCAATTGGGCCGCGTGGCGTTCAGCGTGTTGTAGAAAAGACTGGGGAAGCCATCGACTTCGCCGCGCTCCATGGCGAAATAGACTTCGTTCTGGCCGGGATAGCCGACCACGATTTTCATCTTGGTGCCGAGCGTCGCGTTGATCAGCCGCGCATAGAAGGAAGGCGTCGAATTGGCGCCCGACGATCCCACCGTGATTTCGCGTTTCTTCAGATCGGCGATGGAATTGACCGGCACATTGCGCCACACCGCGATCAAGCCTACTTCGACGCTGGGCGAGCCCAGCCAGTTGAATTTCGTCGCGTCATATTGCGCTTCCTTGGTGCCAAGAAGCGGCTCGAAGGGTGTGTTGTTCTGCATGCCGGCGATGAAGGTGCCGTCCTTCGGCGCATTGCGATAAAAATAATTCATCGCCACGATGCCGCCCGCGCCCGGCATGTTGCTGACCACCACACGGGGATTGCCCGGAATATGACTGCCCAGATATTTGGCGATGGTGCGGCCCATGATGTCGTAGCCGCCGCCCGCGCTCGAACTCACGACCAAGGTGACCGTTTTGCCCTTGTAGAAACCATCGTTGGATTGAGCGCGCGCAACGCCCGTCCACAGCAGCGACGCGGCCAGGGCAAGAGCCATATGGCGTGAAAGATTTCTCAACCTCGAACTCCCGCCCTGCCACTCAACTTGGCCGCACCGTGCCTTTGACGGTTGTGCGCAGCATCAACCGCCTTTCGGTCGAAGGAAAATCCTCGCGCGCGTGCGACGAGCAGCGATTGTCCCACAGCAGAAGATCGTCCTTGCGCCAGCGATGGGAGTAGACGAATTCGGTGCGTTCCGCCTGATCGAACAGGGCACCGAGAAGCCGCATGCTTTCATCCGGCTCCATGTCGAGGATCTTCACGGTCATCAGCCGGTTCACATAGACGGCTTTGCGGCCCGTGTCCTCATGGGTACGAAAGATGGGATGCACGCACTCGTTGAACGCTTCGGTGCCGCGATCATCGCCGCGCTGGGTCGAGCCGTAATTATAGTGATGGAGCGCCAGCCTGCCTTCGAGACGCTCGCGGATCGCGGGATCGAGCGTCTCATAGGCGGCATAGCCGCTGGCGAACAGCGTATTGCCGCCATAGGACGGAATCTCGACCGAATAGAGCAGCGTCGCCTTGCTCGGCACCTCCTTATGGATCATGTCGTGATGGAACATCATCTCGCCATCGGGCAGTGCGCCAATGGGCTCGCCGTTTTCCCGGATATTCGAGATCAGCATGATGCCGGGCAGCATCCGGGAAAAACCGGGCGGGTGATATTTCGCCGGGCGGTCGAGATGTCCGTTTTCGCCAAAATAGGTGGTGACGCGCAGGAGGTCCTCCTGCGAGAGGGTCTGTCCGGGAAACACCAGCACCAGATGGTCGAGCCAAGCCTGATAGATGGCGTGAATCGTTTCGTTGTCCGGGCGCTCACGTAAGTCCATCCCCCGGATCTCGGCGCCGATATGCTGGCTGAGCGGCACGATATCGAGCCGGGTCTTGGTCAGAACATCCATCGCCGAACTCCCGCGGGGGATTGCTGAATTTCGATTGTTAGAGAGTACCGAATGGGCCTGGGGCCACGCAACTAGGCTGCGCGGGCGCGGATCAGATCGGCCGCTTTTTCCGCCATCATCAGCACGGTCGCATTGATATGGGCCGAAACCAGGTCCGGCATGGCGGAGGCATCGACCACGCGCAAGCCTTCCATCCCGCGCACTCGCAGCTCGGGATCGAGCACGCAATCCTCACGCGTACCCATCGGGCAAGTCGACGCGGGGTGGTGGGCGGTGACCACCACGCGCTTCAACCAGGAATCGATTTCCGCATCGGTCTGCACCTTTGGACCTGGCGATTTCTCCTCGCCACGATAGGGATCGAGCGGGGCCTGCATTGCCACGTCGCGGGCGCGCTTGAAACCTTCGCGCAAAGTCCCGAGGTCGGATGCAACGGTCAGAAGGTTGAGGAAGATGCGCGGGGGCGAGCGCGGATCGGCGCTCGCCAATTTGACCGCGCCGCGGCTTTGGGGATGCAGCAGGGTGGGGCGGATGCCGAAGCCGTCCGCGTAGGCGGGCTTCACCAGCGGGAACCATAGAGCAGCATTTGTCGGCGCGCCGCGGAACATGAATTCGATATCGGGAACGGCAAGTCCGGGACGCGTTTTCACAAACGCGTGCAGGCCACCCGGAACCACTGTTGCGATTCCGGTACCGCGAAAATGCGCCTCGACCATGCCGCGTGCCATGCGGTCGAAGCGCATGGCCTCGCGAAAGGGCCCCGGGTTGGGGCGGCTATAGGTGATGAGTGCCGCCACGTGGTCCTGAAGATTCTTTCCCACCGGCAAATCCACGAGCGGAGCGATGCCGATCTCGCGTAAGTGCTCCGCCGGTCCGATGCCCGACAGCATCAGAATTTGCGGCGTGTTGAACGTGCCCGCCGAAACGATCACTTCGGCATCCGCGTTCGCGCGGATGGTTTGGCCACCCTGCAGATATTCCACGCCAATCGCGCGGGTTCCTTGCGTCAATATGCGTGTCGTCAACGCGCCCGTGTGGACGGTGAGATTGGGGCGTTTGCGCGCGGGGCGCAGATAGGCCGACGCCGAGGACGAACGCCGTCCGTTGCGGATGGAATATTGGCTGCGGCCAAAGCCTTCATGCGAACCGGCATTGTAATCCTGCACATGCGGGAAGCCCGCCGCCTTGGCCGCTTCGATCCAGGCATCGAACAATGGGTCCGTG
>DASYEG010000115.1:0-17028 GCA_036499145.1 Micropepsaceae bacterium
CGTGTAGCCGTGCTGCTTGAAATCGTAAGCGACCTCGATATTCAGCGTGCGGTCGGGATAGGTGAAGCCGGTGAATTCGATGCCGCATTCCTTGCGCACGATGCTGCGCGCGCCCTCGGCGCTGACGATGTAGCGCGCGGCCAGGCTTTCTTTTTCGCCCGCTTCGTTTTCCACCTCGGCCATCACGCCATAGGCGTTCTGGGTGAAGCCGGTGAAAATGGTCCCCATGCGCACATCGATCAGCGGATCGGCCTTCGCCATTTTGAGCGCTTCCTCGACGATCTTGATGCGCTCGCATTGCAGCGCGTAAGGAAAACGGGTGTCGTCCTTCAGGGCCGCATGGTCGAATTCCGCGATCCTCTCGCCCTTTTCGCGGTCCCAATAATGGAACAGCGGCGCGATGATGCCGCGCGGTTCGAGTTTTTCGTAGAGCCCGATCTCGTCATACATCTCCAGCGTCGCAGGATGATTGGTGCCGGCCCGGGGGACCTGATCGAGGAAATTGTCGTCGCGCAACTGTTCGACGATAGTGCTTGCGATTCCATTCTTGGCGAGCTTGAGCGCCAGACAGAGACCGACCGGCCCCGCACCGATTATCAGCACGCGATTTTGCGAAATCGTCATATGTCGAACCTATATCGGGGATTCACGCATCCGCTTTTTCTTTGGCCGGCACGACATCCTTCACCGCGCCGACCCAGCCATTGTGCGTGATGTCGAACACGATGCCGTCGGGATCGCGATATTTGCATTCATAGAACGAATTGGGCGAGGTGGGACGCCCCGCGAGATAGGTGGCGCCCGCATCGGTGGCCTTTTTCTCGCCTTCCGCGAGGTCCTCGACCCAGGCGCCGAAATGATAGACGCCGGGCTTCTCATTGCCTTCGACGCGCAGCAGCGCAAGGTTCACGGTTCCGTCGGAGAGATAAATCCCGCGCCGCGCCTGCCCCACGCGCTTCAGATCGAACGCCTGCTCGTAGAATTTGGCGGACGCCTCAGGATCGGTGACGATGAGGGCGATGTGGCGCAGCTTGGCCATGGCGGACTCCTTTAATAACGATGCCGGTCTCTCCCTATAGGCGAGTTTGGCGGAGCGGGCAAAAGGAAGGCGAGGGCAGCCTTTGCTTGTACGGCTTGTAAGCCTGCGGCACACTGCGGCCCAACGACAAAAAGAGTGCGGGTGAGGGTGGAGATCAGCGCGATAGAAAAGCGAACAATCGCCAGAGTCTATTGGCGGCTGGTGCCCATGCTGTTCGTCCTGATGTTCTTCAACTATGTCGATCGCGTGAATGTCGGCTTCGCCGCGCTGCGCATGAATCGGGACCTCGGCTTTTCGGCCTCGGTCTACGGCTTCGGCGCCACGATCTTTTTCGCGGGCTACGTGCTGTTGCAGATCCCCAGCAATCTGATGGTGCATCGGCTGGGCGCGCGCGTCTGGCTGAGCTTGATCCTGTTCGTCTGGGGCGCGATCTCGACGGCGACCGCGTTTGTGTGGGACGCGGCCAGCTTCTACACCTTGCGCTTCCTGCTCGGTCTGGCGGAAGCGGGATTCCTGCCGGCCGCCGCGCTCTACGCCACCTATTGGTTTCCCGAAAAATATCGGGCGCGCGCGATTGCGGGCTACATCATCGCCACCTCGTGCTCGACCATCATCGGCGGGCCGATTGCAGGGGCCATCATCACCTATATGAACGATGTCCTCGGCCTTCAGGGCTGGCAGTGGATGTTCCTGCTGGAAGGCGCGCCGACCATCGTCCTCGCGTTTTTCGTGCTTGCGTGGCTGACCGACCGCCCGAGCGAGGCAGGGTGGCTGGACGCGGCTTCGCGCGAATGGCTGGTGGCGAGACTCGCGGCCGAGAAGGCGGCGCTCGCGCAAGGCACGGGCGCCGGGCTCGTCACCGTCATGAAGGATGCGCGCGTCTGGAGCCTCGGCCTGTTGTTCGGTTCGGGTCTTGTCGGGCTTTACGGGCTCATCCTGTGGCTGCCGCAGATCATCAAGGAGATGGGGAATCTCAGCGATCTTCAGGTCGGGTTCCTGTCGTCGGTGCCCCCCGCCATCGGCGTGGTGGGTGCGATCTTCGTGAGCTGGCGCTCGGACCGCGTCGGCGACCGCAAGGGCCACATGGCCGGCTGCTATATCGTGTCGGGCGTGGGCCTTCTCGCGAGCGCCTTGGTTGGCGATCCCATTCTCGCCTACATCTTTCTCTGCATCGGCAACGGTGCCGTGCTGGCGGCCTCGCCTTTGTTCTGGACGATTGCCGGATCGTTTTTCACCGGTGCTGCGGCTGCGGCCTGCATCGCCTTTGTGAATATCGTGGCGCAAGTGGGCGGCATCGGCCCCTGGCTCATCGGTGAGGTTCGGGAGAGAACGGGAAGCTTCACCATTGCGCTCATCACGCTTTCGGGGTTCTTGTTCCTGGCAGCGCTCATCGCGCTCCTGATGAAGGCGGAGCCCAAACACACGGCGGCATCGGCGCTGGCAGAATAATAAGGATCGCATCGCAAATATGACGGACAAGACGCGCTATCGCGCATTCAAACGAGACGAGCTGACGCCCGAACAGCAGACCGTATTCGATGCCATCGGCGGCCCTCGAAGTGGTGTGGTGCCTGCGCCGTTCCATGTTCTGCTCGAAAGCCCGGAGCTTGCGTCGCTGACACAGGCGCTGGGCGCGTTCTGCCGCTATCGCACCGGCTTTCCGCCGCCGCTTTCGGAGCTTCTGGTCCTGATCACGGCATCCCATTGGAAGGCGGAGTTCGAATTCACGGTGCATGCGCGCGAAGCGGCCAAGGCGGGTATCGCGGAGTCCATCATCGAGGCGCTGCGCGCCGGACGCCTCCCGGATTTCGCGGATGCGGAATCCAAGCTGCTCTACGATTTCGTGACCACGTTCTTCGTGGCCCGCGATGTACCCGATGATCTGTTCGCCCGCGCGGTCGCGCAATTCGGCCGCAGGCGGGTGGTCGAACTGACCGGCGTGCTCGGCTATTATTCCAGCCTTGCGATCCTGCTCAGGGTGTTCCGCGTTCCGGCGGATGCGTAAAGCCCCTGTCATTCCCGGCGTCGTGATGCGTTAGAACAGTTTGTGTTCTGACCGAATCAAAAAACGATTGTCATCCCGGCCGAACGAAGTGAGAGCCGGGACCCACGGTGCGATGTCTCGGTGGTCCCGGATAGTCGCTGAAGCGGCTTGCGGGATGACATGCAGTTCATTTTATTTCAGTGAGCTTCATCAGGCCGGCGGCATTGGCATAATAGATTTTGCGCGCCACATCGGGGGTGAGGCGCAAATCCTCGACCGAACGGATGCCTTCACGGATGAACATCGCCCCCCCTTCGGGATCGAACGGGCAGTCGCTCGCGAAGACCACATGTTCGCTGCCAAAGAAATCCAGCCCGCAGCGCAGCGCCGAAGACGATCCCCCCAGCACCGTATCGCCGTAGAACATGCGGAAATACTCCATCAAGGGCTTGGTCATGCGGGCGAGGATCTGGCTATAGTCCTCGTCGGCGGTGCGCGAACCTAATTGCGCCCACAGCGTTTCGGCGCGCCCCGCGAAGTACGGGATCATACCGCCGCAATGGTGCGTGATGATGCGCAAATCGGGCAGCCGGTCGAACAGGCCGCAGAACACGATGCGCGCCATGGCCGCGCTCGTCTCGTAGGGCCAGCCGAGCACCTGCCAGATTTCATAGCGCGATTTTGGTTCGCTGCGGTAATCGGCGAAACTCTGCTGGCGAAGCGGATGCATCCAGACGGGTAGCCGGTGATGGTTTGCCATGCGTTCGAACACGGGAAAGAATTCCGGATCGTCCAGCGCGCGTCCCAGAATATTGGTGCCAAGCTGAATGCCCCGCGCGCCCAGTTTCCCAATCGCGCGGTCCATTTCTTCCAGCGCGGACGGGACATCGTTCATCGGCAGCGAGGCGACGAAGGCCGGAAATTTCCGCGGGAAACGCTTGCAGGCCTCCGCCAAGCCGTCGTTGACTTGCCTCGCGGCGGGAACAGAGATTTCCGGCCCGCCGAGCGCTTCGGGATGGGGAAGGCCCAGGGTCAGCACCTGCCGCACCTCCGGCCAGCGCGAGAGCAACTCTACGCGCGCGTCCAGATCGCACAGCACGGGAATGCTCGCCATGCGTTTGACGATACCAATATCCTTGGAATGCTGTTTGAGCAGCTCAAGATAGGCCGGCGGGATGAAATGATTGTAGGCGTCGATTTTGATGTCGCTTGCCGAATCTTTCATGGACTATTCCTCAACCGATGAGCAGCGGGCGCATCTTCATGGCGGCTTCGCGCAAGGCCGGCAGGAATCGCTCGACCAATTGCTTTTTGGGTGTGCGGCTCGCCTGCGCACTGACATTCATCGCGGCTATAACGCGTCCGCTCGCGTTCTGCACCGGAACCGCGATGGAGCGCAGATCGATCTCCAATTCCTGGTCGAGCAGCGAGTAGCCATTGCGCCGCACTTTCTCGAGGATGGCGAGAAGCTCGGTTTTGTCTGTTACCGTGTAGGGCGTGAAGCTCCGCAAAGTCACGCGCGTCAGAAACGCGCCGATCTCGGCATCGGAAGTCGCGGCCAAGAGCACGCGCCCCATCGACGTGCAATGGGCCGGCAGATGGGCGCCGACGTCACGGTGCAGCGAGCCGATACGCTTTCGGGTTGAGCGCGCGATATAGATGACCTCTTCGCCGTTGAGGATCGAGAGCGAGCAGGATTGCCCCAAGGTCTCGCTGACATTCTCCAGGAAGCCCTGCGCCACGCGCGGGACCGGACTCGACGCCAGATAGGCACGCGCGAGCGTCAGCACTTGCGGGCTCAGGCTGAACACGCGGCCCTCGTTTTCGACATAACCGAGCGATTCCAGCGTCAGAAGCGCACGGCGCGCGCTTGCCCGCGGCAGGCCGGCGATGCGCGCGACATCCGACAGGCTCAGCCGCGCGTTCTGGTCGTCGAAGGCCTTCAGCACGGAAAGTCCGCGCGCCAGCGCCGTGACATAGGCGCGGGAATCGCTGTCGACCGTTTTTGTTGCCTGGTCAGGAATGGCGCGCGTCCTCATTCGCGATGCTTGACTCACCCATGATAACGGCTACGCTGTGCGTTATCCACATATTTTGTGCGCTATGCGCACATTCGAGGCCGCCATGCTCGTCAAGGAACAGAACGACATCCTCACCCTGACAGGTGCCGGAACCGCCATGGGACAATTGTTCCGCAGCTATTGGATTCCGGCGCTCCTATCTTCCGAGCTTTCCGAACCCGATTGTCCGCCGGTGCGGGTGCAGCTCCTTTCCGAAAAATTGATCGCGTTTCGCGATAGCCAAGGCCGCCTCGGCCTGATCGAGGAATTCTGCGCGCACAGGCGCGTGTCGCTGTGGTTCGGGCGCAATGAGGAGAACGGCCTGCGCTGTCCGTATCATGGCTGGAAATTCGACGTCACCGGACAATGCGTGGACATTCCCTCGGAGCTTCCGGGAAGCACGCATTGTCAGCGCATCCGCATGGTGAATTATCCGCTGGTGGAAAAGGGCGGCGTGCTGTGGACCTATATGGGGCCGCCGGATCGCACGCCGCCTCTTCCCGATTGGGAATTCACCAATGTCGCGGAGGCGCACCGTTTCGTCTCGAAGCGCTGGCAGGAGTGCAATTGGTTACAGGCGCTCGAAGGCGGCATCGATTCGAGCCATGTCTCGTTCCTGCATCGCGGCGACCTCGAGACCGATCCCACGTTCAAGGGCGCCAAGGGCAACAAATACAACATGAACGACCTGATGCCGGTGTTCGACGTGGTCGAAAGCCCCGGCGGGCTTTACATCGGCGCGCGCCGCAATGCCGAGAACGGCAATTATTATTGGCGCATCACCCAATGGGTGATGCCGGCCTTCACCATGATTCCGCCGCGGGGCGATCATCCCGTGCATGGCCATTTCTTCATTCCGATGGATGACGAGAATTGCTGGACGTGGAGCTTCGATTACCGCGTGAAATCGCCGCTGGAACCCGAACTCGTGCAGCAGATGCGCGAAGGGGCCGGCATCCACACGGTGATCGATCCCCGGACTTTTCGTCCGCTGGCCAACAAGGACAATGATTATCTGATCGATCGCGCGGCCCAGAAGCGCGGCCGCACCTATAGCGGCGTTGCCGGTTTCGCGATCCAGGACTCGTCCTTGCAGGAAAGCATGGGGCCGATCATCGACCGCTCGCGCGAAAATCTCGTCGCCACCGACAAGGGCATCGTCATGGCGCGGCGGCGTTTGCTGCGTGCGGCCAAGGCGCTCGCCGA
The DNA here is from genome assembly GCA_036499145.1 of Micropepsaceae bacterium. GTDB lineage: Bacteria > Pseudomonadota > Alphaproteobacteria > Micropepsales > Micropepsaceae > CAIYRG01. The sequence continues at coordinate 6,290 of DASYEG010000115.1, forward strand.
TTCCGGCACCGTGCCTCCGGGCGTCGATCCGGCGCACACCCGTGTGCGTTCGGCCTCGGTCGTGCTGCCGCCGGATACGCCTTTCGCCGAAGCGGTGGGCGACGCGCTCGCGGCGCGCGCCGGTGCCGCGCACATCTCGGTGTGAACGTCATCCCCACCCCCAATGGGAGTGGGGATACTGCTATCTCCAAAACGAGCCACGCTTTGGGCACCGGCAAAAGTCGGGTGAGATGTGCGAATTCGTTTCGAGCGGGATATTTTCGAATTTCGTTTTGAGGAAAAGCAGGCGTTCCGGCCCATGACCTAGCCGAGTGTTGGCGCTACCAACCGGGTTGTCAGACCCACTTCCCTAGTTGGGGGTGCGTGCCGTTACCCGGCTTCGATCGAGACCTGCGCCGCCGCCCACCAATAAAGAGTATCCCTCCTAGGCCGGTGACCAGGAGAGTGAGTGTACTCGGCTCTGCCACGCTTGCCGGGGGCGTTACCTGGCCAGCGTGCCAAGTTCCTGGCGCGCCATCGACAAACGCCGAATTGACGAGACCCAGTCCGCACAGAGAATTTGAAGTGATCGTCTGACAACGAGCCACGGTACTAATGTCTCTGCCGGCAAAAGAGAATTCGAACTGGGATCCCATAGTCCGAGCGAGATCTCCTACGTTGACGGGGGGCAGGTAATCTTGCTCTGCGAGCATAAGCCACTGGGCAATATCGCCCGAGCTATCAACCCAGAGGCTGAGGGACGTCAATGTGGAGTTTGTCTGATCAAGTCTTTGCGCTCCATCGCTGAAGCTAAATATCGACACCGCATTCTGAAGAAAATAGAATTGCGAGGTGGGAGACGGTAAAAGCGGCGAACTCAACTCGAATGAGAAAGATAAACCCATATTAGAAGTATAAGGGGTGACCCCAGGGTCCGAAAACGGATTGAATATTTGATCGTAAGTATTCCCCTGATAAGTGTATACAATCGCATTTGCGGGATGCGTGGAAACCGCCAAGAAAAATACGAACACAAGAGCGCCGATACCGGTTCGTAGGCCTTCAAGAGCAATAACCCCATGCTGCCGCCCGTTGACGCACAATAGCGCCACCAGATTTCTCGCAAGGAGGAGCATTGAGGGAGGAGCGGCCCGTCTTGTGTCCGTTCGCGGCATTGATCGTTCCTCTGACCGACAGGCACGCATTTATGTGCGAAAAACTTATTGTTGCATAATCAACTAAACTCAGGGGACTTGGACAAATTTGAGCCAGCAACGGGTTGAAGCTAGGAACAACAACATTTCGAGGAAGCTCTCCGCGAGTTTTAAGTCCGCGTCTCATCCGCCATAGAGAAAACGCACGGGAGCGGGCGTGGCGAAATGATAGAACACCCAGCGGCCCATGTACGCCGTATCGACAGGTCGAACACTGGCGAGAATGAGCCTGGATATGCGGCAGCCGGAGTGGCCGGCGCGCTCCAATCCGGCCATTCCGCCTCAGCTTAGAGGCCAACCTTTTCTGAGATGGCGATAGCGTCATCATCCTCGACGCCGAGGTACCATACGGTGCTTTCGAGCTTGGTGCCGCTGTTTATGCCGCGATTGCGCTCTTCGTCATGGCATGTGTTGCGGGGATGGTTCGCAGAACATGCAACCGCATCATGCATGCATTTGTTTTCGATCCGCAGTCCCCAATAGGATCGGCCAAGCCAATCGCGGCGGCCAACGGCCACAGCGTCTACCGATTTCAAGTATTGCTTCGCCGCAGCGACACTGCGGGTTGAGCGAGCATATGACCGAGATTCCCCCGATGCTCAAGGACGTGCCCAATCCCAAGCGCGACGCAGCAGAGTGGATTTTCAGCAATCACAACGGCCAATCCGGTGGCATCGCTTAAAACCCGAGGCAGATTGGACAACAGGGAGCCACCGCCCGTGAGGGTTACGCCCTTCTCGGCAATATCGGCTGAGAGTTCCCCGGGTGTTGCTTCGAGAGCAACCCTCACAGCGGTGACGATCGCGTTTACCGACTCGCTGAGTGCTTCCGCGATTTGGCGCTGTGTAACTCCCATTTGTTTAGGCATGCCCTTTAAAAGATCGCGCCCTTTGATTTCCATGGTGATTCCGTCCCCTTGTAATGGGAGAGAAGCAGAGCCTATCGTCTTTTTTATTTGTTCGGCGGTTGTTTCGCCGATTAAGAGATTTTCCCGACGCCGCACGTAGCTGACAATGGCTTCGTCCATGCTGTCCCCGCCGACGCGTGCGGAACGTGAGTAAACGATCCCGCCAAGGGATAAAACTGCGACTTCTGTTGTGCCGCCGCCTATATCGACGACCATGGAGCCCGTCGGCTCACTGACAGGGAGCCTCGCACCGAGCGCCGCCGCGATGGGTTCGTCAATGAGAAATACTTGTCTCGCGCCTGCAGAAAGAGCCGCCTCTTGGATCGCGCGGCGTTCCACAGCGGTCGAATTAGACGGCACACAAATGATGATCAGTGGGTGGACGAATGATCGACGATTGTGAATCTTACGAATAAAATACTTGATCATCTCTTCGGCGATTTCGAAATCGGCAATAACGCCGTCGCGCATTGGGCGAATGACCTCAATCGCCCCAGGCGCCCGCCCCATCATGGCCTTCGCTTCGTTGCCGACCGCAAGCACCTGCTTTCTGCCGCCCTTGCTGATCGTCGCCACTATTGAAGGCTCATTGAGGACGATCCCCTTGCCGCGGACGTAAATCAGCGTATTGGCGGTTCCAAGATCAATGGCAATGTCGTTCGACATCATTCCCATCAGACTTGGGCGCATCTTTTACTTTCCCTCTTCGGCGAGACAAAATGTTCCGGCGGCAAGCATTGAACATGGTCAGATGCCGGCCGACCTCAAGGAGCGGAAAGAATTAATTGAGATCAGAGGATCTCCCCACTCAACAAGGGAGTGTGCTTGATCTCATATCACCTCGGTCAGCTCGTCATTGCACCACGATGAAGCACGGTCGCGAAGAATGGCCCACACTTCGCCCGCCTTTTCAGAGGGTCGAAAGAAGATGGCATCTTTGGCGGCGCCACCGCTATGTTTTGCGGTCACATCTGTACAAAACCGCCGAAAAATGCGTTCGACTTCGGCCTCGAAGTTCTGAGGGACGTCTTGCCCCGTGCGTTCGCGCTCCTTACGGATAGCGCGCATCACCGACCAACGTCGAAGGCCACCCGGATGAGCGGCAAGAACCGCACGGATTTCGGCTAAAATGACGGGGCCAGTGTGCAATTTTGGCGCCGTTAACTCGCCGCCTTGCGCCGGCTTGAACAGGTCCGCGCTACCATCGGGCATTTTGATCTCCTCATTTGGGATAAGGACTTGTGCCAGCGATTGGGATCCAGCGATTGGAATAAGATGTTGTGCCAGCGATCCAACTGCGGATGACGGCAGAGGATTCTGTCTCTGCCGTTCCTTGATGTAAAACGGACTTTATGCGGCCTTCAAATTAACTGCCTTTGAGCCCTTAGCATCCGGCTGGATATCGAACGATACCCGTTGACCTTCTGCCAGGCTGCGCATTCCGGCATCTTCCACGGCGGTTGCATGCACGAACACGTCCTTGGTGCCGCCGTCCGGTGAAATGAAGCCAAAACCTTTGCTGGTGTTGAAAAACTTTACTGTTCCGATAGCCATGTGATTGCTCCTCACGTATCGGGTTGCGCACCAGCGATTGCTTGAACGCGCGAGAAACGCAATCATCAGTTCGGAAAGTTAGCTGTTTCGTCCTGGCGCACTCAGGCGTTTGGATTGTACAGTGCGCTTCATCTGACGGAACGCCATCGCGCAGCGTGTATACGGATTTGTCCGCGGACTTACAACCCGCGCATGGTGCTATCCGCGAAGTGTTGACGATCGGGCGGTCTGCCGCCGCATGAACACCGGGCAACCGCGGCGTTTTCCAGAGAACCGCCTAGAGTTGGTACTTTGGCGCTAAGCTTGTCCTCGTTCGATTCGCAATTGTGTTTCCACTATTTGGAGGGAGCGGCATGGCACGCCAGACCGTCTATGTTGTCCAGACCTATATCGCCGGCAAGGGCAATCGTACAAACCCACGGATTTGCCAATTCTCGTGTACAGTGGGCCCGCGGTTACTATGTCACGCAAGTGCTCGCTCTCGCGCGCCATAGACAATCTCGATCATCCCTGCGGATGGTTTGGCCTGAACGGTCACCGGACTGCATCCTCTAACAAAAGGAATTCGAATGGGCGATCAGGACAAGCAGAGCACCGCACAAAAGGGTGCTCAGAAATATTTTCGTAAGATCCAAGACGACGAGACGCTCGCGAAACATACACGCAAAAAAGAACGTGCAGCCGACGCGGTAAAGACCGCAAAATTGCGCACCTTGCGTTTGACCAAGGAGGCAGCAGACAAGGAGGCGGCGGATAAACAGGCTGTTGAGAATGGCGTGAGTGCCCCTAGCAAACGCCGTCCCGCCATGAAGCGCGCTGGAATGGTGAGAATGACCTACTGAGCAGTCAGTATCGATTTTGCCGGTCAAAAAAGTTCGAAGGTGGAGCGAATGGAACGCATTCCTATGACGGCCGCGGGCCGTAAAGTCCTGGAGAACGAAGTTGCGCACCTAAAGAACGTCGAGCGGCACGCGATCATCAAGCAGATCGCGGAAGCACGGGCGCATGGGGATCTTTCGGAGAACGCCGAATATCATGCCGCGAAGGAGCGTCAGAGTTTCATCGAAGGGCGGGTGATGGATTTGGAGGACAGGCTATCCCGCGCGGAAGTCATCGACATCTCCAAGCTCTCGGGCAAAAACGTGACATTTGGCGCAACCGTTACGCTGTCCGAAGAGGCGCGTCATGCGAAGGTCAAATATCAGATCGTCGGCGATATGGAGGCTGACCTGACAAAGGGTAAAGTTTCGATTTCCTCACCAATAGCGCGCGCGTTGATTGGCAAGGCTGCCGGCGACACAATTGAGGTCAGGGCGCCAGGTGGCGCACGCTCTTATGAAATCCTAGAGGTCCAGTTCGTCTGATACCAATCTGCGCGAGCAGAGCCCAGCGCCGCGAAGCTTATCCGGATCCTCATCGGTCATCGCGTGTCTCTTGGCAACGCCGCTTGTCGTCATCCCAGCGAACATCCTCGTTTGAAGTAGACATTGGCCGCGCGGGGTGACATGGGGATGCGAATGAAGATGTTCAGCGATGCCTGCATATGCTCTGTAGCGGCGGCCGTCGTCGTGACGGCAATTTCGGCATATTCAGCGACCGCGCAGAATGCACGGCCTACGCCCGACACGGTGGAAGGTCATCTTGCGGCCGGCAAGAACGCCGCCGGTGGCCGCGACAATACCCCCGATTTTTACGGTCTGGTCACTGCGATCTGCGTCGCTCCGCAGAATGGAGCAGCGAGGCCGGATGCTCCCGCGCCGAGGGAGAACCCCGATCGCAAAGCCACATACATGGAGCCGAAAAAGGCCTTCGACGATTTGTATTGGATGGGAACCGCGAGCACTTCGAGCTGGCTTCTGACCTCCGATGACGGTTACATCCTGTACGACACCCAGGGCGTCTACGACGCCGAGGACGTGCTCGTCGGCGGGCTGAGAAAACTCGGCCTCGATCCCGCCAAGGTGAAATACGTTATCGTTTCCCACGGTCATGCCGGGGAGTCCGGCGGCGCCTATCTGTTCCAGTCGCGCTATGGCTCTCATGTCGTGATGAACGATTGGGATATGGTCGCGGCATCCGTCAATGGCTATCCGACGGGCAAGCCGAAACGCGACATTGTCGCGACAGACGGCATGAAAATCACGGTCGGCAACCGAACGGTCACGCTCTATCTGACCCCGGGCCACACACCCGGGACGATCTCCAGCGTTTTCCAAGTGCACGACAATGGGAGGCCGTTGACGGTCGTCTATTCGGGCGGCACCGAATTCAATTTCCAGAACGACGTGACGCATTTTGACCAATACCTCGCCTCTGAGCGGAGGCTTGCCTCACTCGCGGCCGCCGCCGGCGCCACCATCGTTTTGAACAATCAGTCTCAGTTTAATGAAGCGGCGACCAAGCTGAGGATGTTGCAGGGTCGTCACTCTGGGGAGCCCAACCCCTTGGACGTTGGAACGGACGCAGTGGCGCGGTATTTCAAAATCGAAGACGAATGTGCACAGGCGGTGCGCCTGAAGCTGGTCGCGGCTGGAATAACGAATATTCGATAACCGCCGCGGGCTGTCACTATTGCGTTGCAGACTTCATGAGCGGAGCGGCAGCGATGGACCGCACGGCTTTTCCGAAAAATCTGATCGGCGAATCGGTTGTGCTATGGCAAGGATGCGCTAAGGGGCACGCCCCAGCCGCTGTGCCGCGTCCTGCTTCAAGACTGTTCGGTCCACCTTGTTGGTGGAGGAGAGCGGCAATTTGTCGATGAACCAGACGAAACGAGGATGCTGAAAGGCGGGCGCATGTTTCAACGCGTATTGCTTCACATCGTCTTCGCTCAGTCGCGCGCCATCGCGCAACACCACGAACGCCACCGGCTTCTGACCCTTGATGTCGTCGTCGATGGGCACCACAGCGGCTTGCGCGATATCGGGATGCCGCTCCAGCATGCGCTCGACATCGCCGGGATAGATGTTCTCGCCGCCTGACACGAACATGTCATCGGTGCGCCCGACGAAGAAATGGAAACCGTTTTCGTCACGCCGGAACACATCGCCGGTGCGATAGAATCCATCCGCGGTGATGGGCGAGGGAAGATCGGGCCGGTTGTGATAGCCGTTCATCAGCGCCGGGCTTTTCATTTCCAGCTCGCCATGATCCGCATCGCGGTTGGCACCCTCCACCAGCCGCGTCTGCACTTTGGGATGCGGATAGCCGACGGATAATTCCGGCTGGGCGATCCCGTTGGGGTGTGGGCCGAACACCACCGGCCCGCCTTCGGTGGTGCCATAGGCATTGGTGATGGTGGCCTCGGGCAGCGCGTGGCGGAGCGCCGTCATCAGGGCTTCACTCACCGGGGCGGAACCCATGCGCACGAATTCGACCTGGGATAGATCGGCGCGCGCCATGCGCTCCGTCTCGCGCAGCATCATGGCGATCATCGGCGGCACGGCGGTCAGCCAGGTGCAGCGGTAGCGCTCCGCCGCGTCGATATAGGCGGCGGCGGTGAATTGCGGCAGCAGCACCAAAGTGGCATGGCCGGCAGAGACAAGCTGCGACACGGCAAGCCCGTTCATATGATAGAGCGGAGCGGCGACAAGGAAGCGATGGCGCGAGATATCCGCCGAGCCAAGCCGCGTCTCGACCACCCACAAATGGCTTTGATGCGACAGCACCACGCCTTTAGGGATGCCTGTCGAGCCCGAGGTGTAAAGGAACATGGCCGGTTCGCGCGTCACGGGGCGCAATGTTTCGAATGGTCGGTCATCCAGGAACGCATCGAACTCCGGGCCGAATGTGACCGTCGGAATCCCGTCCGGGCAATCGGCTCGCCGTACGGCATCGCAGAACACCAGGTCGGCGCCCGAATCCTTGATGATGAAATGGATGGTCTCGCGCGGGAATTTGAAATTCACCGGCACCGCCACAAGGCCCGCGCGCATGATGCCGCAAACCGCCGCGAGATATTCCGCGCGATTGGCCGAAAGGACCGCGACCCGTCCGCCGCGCGGAATGTTCTGGCGCGATAACGCACGCGCGACGCCGCGCGCGGCATCGTCCAGCATGCGATAGGTGAATTCGCGTGGGGTCCCCTCGCCTCCGAGATCGACAATCGCGATTTTGTCGAGATCGTTCTCGCGCCGGATCAGATCGCCGAGATTTTCAAATTGCGGCATCGACGAAGGGGTCACGCTTTCGGCGCAGGCGGCGGCGCGGTGAAATAGGTCCCGCGCCCGCTCGCAAGCAGCTTGCCGCCCGCATCATACACATGGGCTTCGGCGGTGGAGAACTGACCGCCCGCTTTCACCACGCGCCCCTTCATCGTCAGATCGCCCGGCATGGCGGCGGCATGATAATCGATCCGCATGTCGATGGTCGGCACGCCGCGCCCCGTGCGTTTCACCAAGGCCCAATCGGCCGCGAGATCGACCAATGCGGCCAGAATACCGCCATGGGTGTAGCGCCGGTCGGGATTGACGACCCATTCCTCGCGCCATTTCGCGCTAAGGTCGATGCCGTCGTCGTGCAGCGCCACGACCTCGATCCCCAGCCATTGGTGAAAGGGCGCGCGCGCGATCAGCGCCTGCACCTTTTCGATGCCAATGTCCTCGCTCATGGCGTCACCACCACCTTGCCGATCACTTTGCGGTCCTGGATGAGGCGCAAGCCCTCGGCTGCTCCTTCGAGGGGCACCACCGTGTCGATCAGCGGCTTCATTTGGCCGTCCTGGATCAATTGCATGAGGGCGATCAGGTTCTCGTCATAGAAACTGTTCGAGCCGATGATCTGAAGTTCGAAGCTCCAGATGTAGCGCAGGTCCTCTTTCGGATCGAAGCCCGCGGTCGCGCCGCAGACGAGCAGTTTGCCGCCGCGCTTCAAACATCGAAGCGACGGCACCCAGGTGTCGCCGCCGGTGAAATTGATCACCACATCGACGCCGCCCTCATAGGTGCGCCGCTGCGGCTTGCCATATTTCTCGACGGCCCATTTGGAGAAATCGGTCTCCAGATAATTCACCGTCTCGTCGGCGCCGATCTCGCGCAGCCTGGCCATTTTCTCTTCGCTGCTGGCGCAGGCGATGACATGGGCGCCGAGCAATTTGCACAGTTCGACGCAGCCGGTGCCCACGCCCCCCGACGCGCCCAGGATCACAATTTTGTCGCCCGCCTTCACGGTTTTATGCGTCACCAGCATGCGATGCGCCGTGCCATAGGCCACGGGGAGCGAGGCCGCCTGCTCGAAGCTCACGCCATCGGGCATGCGGATCAGCTGATCGGCCGCGACCAGGCAGAACTCCGCCATGCCGCCATCGAGCATCTCGCCCATCAGGCCCTTTTTCTTGTTCAGCGGGTTCACCAGCACGCGGTCGCCGGTTTTCCAGCCCTCGACACCGGACCCAAGTTCCGCGATTTCGCCCGCCATATCGAGCCCGATCACCACGGGCAGCGGCACTTTGATGCCGGGCATCCCTTTGACGGTGAAAACATCGTGGTAGTTGAAGGACGATGCCCGTACGCGAATGACGACGTGACCGTCCACCGCCTTGGGCACGGGATGATTGTCGACCAGTTCGAGGGCATCGAGACTGCCATGCTGGCGGAGGAGGAGGGCTTTCATTCTTTCTTGGCCTGCGGGGTCGATGGGTTGAAACTCTATCTAGCCCGCCAGCCCCCGATTGGCTAGGAACAGGCGTAAATTTCCGCGCGAAATCGGCAGCGGATCAGGGAGATCGCGATGCAGGAAAGTTTCAGGCAATTCCTCGGCCGCCTCAGGGATGCGGGCGAGTTGATCGATCTTCATCAGCCGGTGGACATCCGCCATATCGCGACGCTGGTGGACCAATCGGACAAGGCGCTGCTGTTCCACAAGGTCATCGGCTACGACATGCCGGTGGTCTCCGGGATCATCCGCTCGCGCGAGCGCGCGATGCTGTCCATGAGCGCCAAGACCTATGGCGAGATCGAGGTGCGGCTGAAAAATGCCATCGACAATCCGATTTCCCCGATCATGGTGAACACCTCGCCCACACGGGACGTCACAATGGTGGGCGAGGACGTGGATCTGTTCAAGCTCCCGATTCCCATGTCGTCGATCTATGACGGCGGGCCGATGATCACCGCGGGCGTTGTCATCGCCAAGGACCCCGAGCTTGGCTGGAACAGCGGCATCTACCGCTTCATCGTCAAGGAAAAGGCGCTGACCGGCATCGACATCGTCACGCCCAACAATATGCGCCTGTTCGCGCAACGCGCCTATGAGGCGGGCCGGCCGCTTCCCATCTCCATCAGCATCGGTACGCATCCCCTGGAAATCATGGCCTCGGGCTACCGTGCGCCCCTGGGCGTGGATGAAATGCATATCGCGGGCGGGCTTCGGGGCGCGCCCGTCGAACTCGCGCCCTGCCAAACGGTGGACGCGCCCTATATCGCCGATGCCGAAATCGTCCGGGAAGGCGAAATCCTACCCACGGGCTGGAACTGGCCGGAAGGCCGCTTCGGCGAATTCACCCGGCTGATGGGCGGGTTGCACTGGAATCCGCTGGTGAGAATCAAGGCGATCTCCCATCGCAAGGACGCGATCTATTATTCGCTGCATATGCCGTGGGAAAACACCTGGCTGGCCGCGCCGACGCGTTATGCCGCCATCCGGCAGGCGCTGCGCACGGCCGGCGTGACCGTGAAGGACATCAACGTCACGCTCGGCGGTTGCGCCTTCTGGCACGCTGTCATCTCGATCAAGAAGCAGCCCGGTGAGGCGAAAAACGCGATCCTCGCGGCGCTCTCGGTGATGGACCTGAAGCATGTGGTGATCGTCGATGACGATATCGACGTGTTCAATCCGATGGATGTGGAATGGGCGATCGCCACCCGCGTCCAGGGCGACAAAGATATCCTCATCGTCACCAATGCGCGCGGCAAGCCGCTCGATCCCTCGCTTCCGCCGACGCCACCCGGCGTGGTGCCGACGACGGCCAAGGTCGGCATCGATGCCACCATCGGCGAAGGCATCCCGAAGGAACGCTATGAGCGGATCGCCTATGCCTATGCCGACACCGCGAAGATTGGCGATTATGTGAAGGGCAAGAGCGATGC
>DASYEG010000116.1:0-65113 GCA_036499145.1 Micropepsaceae bacterium
ATGCGATGCGCACAATAGGACAGATCGTCCAGCATCTGCCTGTCGTATCTTTCCGCGAACTGGTCGAAGAGATGGCGCACATAGGGCGCAGGCGAACGCTTCGCCTGGAGCATCGCACGTCCTTCCGCGATTTTCGCAGCCGCGCGTTCCGCGTATGGGGATTGTATATCGGAGAGCGATGACAATATCTCAATCGCATGTTCAGCTTCTCCGGCATCGAGCCAGGCACAGCCCAGGGCGTACCGCGCCGCCTCGGATGCCGGAGCAAGACTCGCTGCGCGTTGGAACCGGGCGATGGTGGCCGGCAGGCCGCACTCTTTTGGCGATTTGCGTTTCATGTGAATCACACCGAGGGCTTATGTCGCGAAAGAGATCGAAATTTCCTTGGCGCGCCTTTAACGGTGCAGCGGGCGCAAGCCAAGGCTCCGCTGCCTCTTGAGCTATCCCTATGAGCCACATGAGGGTTTCCGGTGCCCGTCGAGACATTGAGACCGCATTGCCCAAAATGCAAAAGCAAGCCCGCGCAAGGCCAGAGGAAACTATCCGAAACCGAACGCGACAGGCTCATCGGCCCTGCGTTCAAAGCCGCGTCGGCGCGCTTTGCGACCGCCTATGTTTGCAAATTCTGCGACGCCATCTCATCAGGATGGGTTCAGCAGTTATATCAGACGTCTGCGCAGACCTTAACCCGGCGCAAGAATGTGCCCCGCCGCCAGCGCCGGCCCCGCGGTCCAGGAATCGGACAGGGGCACGCCATGTTTTTCGATTTCAAGCATGGCATGGGCATAGCCCTGCGCAATCGCCTGCTCGAAGAATTTCCAGTCGCGCATGCCGACACCTTCGAGCGGGGGTTCGTAAAGGAAATCGGCCTGTGCGCGAACGCTGCGCCGCTGCAGATCGCTGCCCACCGTGCCTGCACGCATCAGGATGGAGATGATCGAGGGCGAACCGCGCATACGCTGACCGATGAGCGAAAAAATCGACCGTTCGCCATAGCGTGCGTCCTCGGCATGCAGATCGATCTCACCCGCGACATCGACCGCGATGATCGGGCCGCGCGCTTCGGCGGCCATGACATCCACCGGCAGATTGTTCATGACGCCGCCATCGACCAGCAGATGGCCGCCTTCGGTGACCGGCGGCAGGATGCCCGGCAAGGCTACGCTGGCACGCAATGCCCGCCACAATAGCCCGCTGCGATGCACATAATCACGTCCCGAGGTCAGATCGGACGAGACACAGAAATAGGGTTTGGCGAGATCCTCGATCCGGATGTCGCCAAAGTGCTTTTGCAGCAGCGCGCTGACCTTGGCTCCGCGGAACAGCGCGATCAGCGGAACGGTGAAATCCGAAAGCGGCTTGTTCACGACGAAAGCGTCGCGCACGCGTTCGGACAATTCATCGATGTCCCATTCCATGGCGATTCCGGCAGCGACGATACCGCCCATGCTGGTGCCGCCCACATAATCGAATGGAACACCCGCTTCCTTCAGCGCCTTCAGCACGCCGATATGGGCGAAGCCGCGTGCCCCTCCGCCGGCCAGCACCACGCTGACCGCCGAACCGGCGATGAAGCGCGCAAGCCGCTTCATATCGGACATATTGCCGGCGCGCAGATGATGGTGCGTCCCGAAAAGATCGCTCCGCAACTCGATATGCTCCGGAACCCCGCGTCTTGAGGCGTCGCTGGCATGGACCAGCAGCAGTTCGGGAGGATTCGATGTCTCCCGCTTGAAATAACGCCGCTCGAAGGGATGGAGCGGCAGGTTTCTGTCGGCGCGCGCAATCAGAAGCACGCGATCGGCTTGGCGCAGGCAGAATTGCGACCACGTGCTTTCCGGCTGATCGCCCTGGTAGAACACGACATCGTGCTCGGCTTCAAAGCGGTTGAACCAATCGGTGGGCTGCTCGCTCATGGATTTGTCCAGCACCGCGGCCTTGGCGCCCATCTCTTCCAGGATGGCCGCAATGCTGCGCGCAATCGGATCGTCGGCCAGGCCATGCTGGAGCGGCACAATCGCGAACGTCTTGGGCCGCGTGCGCTGGTGGCCGCCACGCGTCGTTTCGCGCAGGCGCCGGACGACGACCTTCAGCAGGTTCAGCATCACGCGCGGATAGCGCGTCAGCAGCATCTCGAACGCCTTGGGCCCGAGCCGCAACAATTCGGTGTCCCGCAGGGCGATCAGGGTCGCGGAATGCGATTCTCCGGTGAGCAGCGACATCTCCCCCACCGTCTCACCGGCGGGGATCGTTGCGACGAGACGTTTGGGGGCATTGTCCTCGTCGACGAAAACGCCAAGCGACCCAGTGACCACCAAGAACACGGCGCGGTCGTTTTCGCCGTCCCGGGGCAGTTGAGTGCCACCGGGAAGACCGAACCAATCGGCTTCGGCAAGCAACCGCCTGAGCGCGTGATCCCCCACATCGGCCAGGATGCTGAAGCTCCTCAGCCGCTGAGGCAGCGAATCCGGAAATACCGGATCGCCATAGCTGCGGAAGGACGAGAACAGCGTCATATCGAGCGCTCGGGAAATGTCGAATTTCATACTACCAAGCCGTCCATCCCCCGTCCGCCGCCAATAATGCCCCGGTGACGAAACTCGATGCCGGGCTTGCCAGGAACAGGACCGGACCAGCGATTTCCGATGGTTTGCCGATTCGGTTGAGCATGGTGCGCGCCGCCAGCCTCGCGGCAAAGGCGGGATCGGCCTCCAGCACGGCCTCGCGCGGGAAAGGCCCAGGCGCGACCGCATTGACCCGGATACCCGAGGGACCGAGTTCCGCCGCAAGATGACGGGTCAGTTGGACCAGCCCCGCTTTGGCCGCACCATAGTGGGGCGGGCTCATCTGCCCGGGTGCGCTGTAGAGCTTGGGGTCAGGGCTGACCGACGCATACATGGTCGCGATGTTGACGATGCTGGCGTCCCCCCGTTCGGCAGCCGCACGGGTGAGCGCCGGACACGCCGCGCGCGAAGCCTCGAAGGCGGCCGTCACGGCGCTCCGATAGGCCGTGTCGAAGTCCTCGGGCGTTACCTGGGCGAGAGCTTTCGGGCTCATGGTGACGGCATTGTTGATCAAGATATCCAAACATCGCTGCGCGGCGAAAAAGCTTCGCACGGTCTCGAAATCCATCATGTCAAACGCCGCACACTCGGTGGCGATCCCGTCGTTCTCAAGTTCGCACGCAAACGCGGCCAGCCGCTCCGCGTTCCGGCCGTTGATGATGAGCTTCGCGCCGGCTTGGCCCAGCGCGAGGGCCATGGCCCGGCCCAGATGCCCGGCGGCGCCCGAAAGGAACGCCACCCGGCCATCGAGCCGAAAGAGAGCTTGCGGATTCATTGCGGCGTCCATTGGGCGGGATCGAGGAGGCTTTCCGGCACGCGCGGGGCGCGCGCTGCGATGCGGGCGCAATCTTCGGGCGCGAGGACGGGGCGGTCGCAGAGCCTCAGATTGCCGTCGAGTTGAGCCTCGGTCTCCTGGCCGATGACCACGCCGTCGATCCAATCCTGTCCCCGTGCATAGGCAAGGGCAAGATCGGCAACGCCCTCCCGGCCAAAGGCGCGCGCGGTTTCCTCCAGCCAGGCGATAAGCCGCGGGCCATCCACGCCGGGAACGCGCTGCCACAGGCGAGGGTCCCCGGCAATCAGAACACCCTGCAGGAATATGCTGCGGGCATGAACGGTCACTTCGGGGCGGGATCGCAATGCCGCGATCACGCCCGCGTCGCGCCAGCGCCAATCGAGCAGATTGAACGGAAGCTGGATGTGCGTGACGCTCGCTTCGCGCAGGGCCTCATGCGCCTCGGCAGGAGATTGCACGGAGACGCCGAGCGCAGCGATCACGCCGCTCGCGAGATGGTCCTTCACCCTGGCCCAGACCACGCCCCGATAGGCGGTGATGTGACGGGCGCGATGAAGCAGCAGACAATCGAGAGAGGTGCGGCGCAGCGCGGCCAGGGATTGCCCGATGCTTGCGTCCACGGCCGCCATGACGGCTTCGCGCGAAGCATCGGCCGCGAGATCGCCGAGCGCGGAGAGCTTCGTGATGGTCCGCACGCTCCGCCGGCCATCCAGCGCCTCGCCAAGCCGTTCTTCGGCATCGCCATAGGCGCGCGCGGTATCGAAGGTGACGACGCCGCGATCGGCCGCACGCCGGACGAGCCGGAGGGCGGCTTCGCGCGCCGGCTTGCCGGTGCGGTTCGCAGCACCATAATCGAGGCCAATCTGCGCCGAACCCATCACGAGTTCGGCCCGGCGGGCAATGCCCATGCTCTCCTCGCCACCACAATCGGAAAAAGGCAAGAATCCTCTATCGTGGTAAAGGACGCGTGAACGGCGGCGGTGACAGGGACCCCAACCCGCTCTAAGCTGGAAAACACCATGAAGCGCCTTATTATTCTGATTCTGGCGCTTGCGATCGGCGCCTGCGCGACGCGGCCTCCGGGTCCAGAGTTGCCCTCGTCCGAGGCTCAGATGAGCGCGCTCAAGGAGCGCCTCTTTGTGCTTGTGGAAGCCGAACGCCATCGGCTGAACAGCGAGGCCAGGCCGCTGATCCTGGACCCGGAATTGATGCGTGCCGCCCAAACCCATTCCGACGATATGGCGTCGAAACACTCCTTCGACGCCGGCAATCCGAACGGCAATCTTGCAATCGCGACCTTGCTCGCAGACCCGAAATTCCGCGGCTTCGTTGGAGAAAATTCGGCCGCCCAGTATTTCACCCCCGGCGCGCGCATCGATCCGGACGCCTATGCGCGAGGGTTTCTCGACATCTGGCTCAAGAGTACCGACCACAAGATGAACCTGATTTATCCCGCTTTCGACAAGACCGGCATCGGGATCGCGGTGAGCGGCGACATGATCTATGCGGCCGAACTGTTCGCCACCGATCTCGGCCTGCCGGAGCCCCAGTGATTGGGTCCAGTGATTCGACCATGACGAACACAGCACGCATCAAGACTTATGGCGAATTCTGGCCGTTTTATCTGCGTGAGCACGCAAAACCCGAAACGCGTCTCTGGCACATCGTGGGCACCGGAACCGCGAGCGTGCTCGTCGCAGCCGCCGTTTTCAGCGTCAGTTACGAGCTTCTTCTCGCCGCCATGGTCACGGGCTATGGCCCAGCCTGGTTCGCACATTTCTTGATCGAGAAGAACCGTCCCGCCACGCTGCGCTATCCCATCTGGTCGCTGGTCTCCGATTTCCGCATGGCTGGGGCATGGCTGACGGGCGATCTCGCACGGGAACTTCGGGACGCAGGGGTCGAGGGACCCGTCGATTGACTGGATCGGGATAGCGATTCCTGGGAATAAAGGCGGTTCGCGCGCTAAGCTTGCTTTACACAACATCTCGCGCCAGTTACTTTTTGTTGTGTGGGAGGCGCCGTCAGCCACATGAAGCACACACTTCCTTGGAATGTGACAGGTATCCCGCCGGAAGTCCGGGAGATCGCGCGCGCAGCGGCCCTGCGCGAAGGCATCAGTGTCGGCGAATGGCTGACCCGGCGGATCACGACGGACGCAGGCAAACTGACCGGCGGAGAGCCCCAAGCTCCAATGGCGTCCCCCGTCCGCTCGCCGCGCGAAGACCTGCATCCGGACACGTCCGATCCTGTGTTCCGCCGGATCGACGAAGCATTCCGCAATCTCGCGCACCGGCTCGAAAACACCGAGCGCGCGCAAACCGATGCGCATCGCGCGATGCGTGCGGCCGCACACGAGATCAACGCCGCGACACGCGACCAAGCGGAAGCTTTCCAGTCCATCACCACGCGCATCGATCGCGTCGAGCGGCAGACCGATACCGGAGCGCTGCGTGACGCCGTGCGGGGATTGCATCAGGGCCTGTCGCGCCTTGCCGAGCAAATCGCCAAGACCACGAACGAATCTTCCAATGGAATTACCGCGCTTGCCGGCAATGTGGAAATGCTGGCTGGCAGGATGGCGAATGCGGGCGAAGAATCGCAACAGAACGCCCGTGCACTCGAAGAACGCTTTGCGGTACTGGACGAACGTATAAGGGATAGCGAAGGCCGTCTGAAGCAGACGGAGGAACGTCTTGCTGCCGCTTTGCGGAGTGATGGGACCGTCGCGATGTTCCAATCGCGCTTGGCGTCTACCGAACAGCGCATGCGGGAATCGCTCGACAATTCCCTGTCGGGCTTCGAACGCAGCCTGAAACAGATGGGCGAGCGTCTGCAAAAGACCGAAATGCACGACGGGTCCGACAATCGAATCGATGAGGCTCTCCAAACCCTCGCCGTCCGCGTCGGGGCCATGGAGAGTAGGCAAAGCTTCCCGGTCCTCGAATCCGCTGCCGGCGACACGCTTTCCCTCATCCAAGCCGCCGTGGACGGCGCCCTGCCTTCAGGTGCCCCGGACTTGGCCGAATTCCGTCTGACGCCGGACGCCAGCCTTGCGCCCGCATCCACACCGGCAGCCGGGATGCCGCCTTTGGCACATGAGATCGATGCCCCCGATTGTGTTGGCACAATCGGAGACGCGAAGTTCCACCGGGCGGACGAAGTGCAGCCGGCCCGCGCATCGGCCGAAAATTTTCTTGCCCAGGCGCGACGCGCTGCCATGCGTGCCACGGAACGCAGCGCCTCGCACGGCACGCGTCACCGCATCGGCGTTCCCGCCGGCAGCGGACCCGGACTGCGCCAACGCATTTCGCAGCACGCCTCCATGACGTTCCTGTTTCTTGTGCTGATGGGGGCCGGGTTCCTGCTGACCCGCGCTGTCCAGAATCGCGCGGAGGTCCTGGCATTCGATCCTTCACACCTGATTGCGCTCGCCGCGCCTGCAAGCGCCGGACCGATGACTGCGCCCGAGAAGACATCGGCTCCTGCGATTCCGGCAGCCGTTCCCCGGCAAGCGGTCGAATCGGTTGCGCCTGCCCTTGCCGCACCCGCCGACAGCGTGGCCTCCGCATCGGTGCTCCCATTTGGGGCGGCCGGCGAAACGCCGCTAGCGCAGCTCCTGGCGAAAGCCAATAGCGGCGATCCCAAAGCCGCCATGTCGCTGGGATTGGAATATGCCGATGGCGACGGTGTCGCGGCCAACGACACGGAAGCCTTTTATTGGCTGCAGAAGGCCGCGGAAGCCGGCGAGGCCGTGGCGCAATATCGTCTCGGCACCCTGTATGAGCGCGGCCGTGGGGTGCCCGCCGACACGCGGCAGGCTCTGCACTGGTATGGCGAGGCCGCCAAGCGCGGCAACCGCAGGGCGATGCACAATCTCGCCATCGTGTATGCCGACGGGGCAGCCGCGGACAGGAACTTCCCGGAAGCGCTTCGTTGGTTCAAGGACGCCGCCGAACTCGGCCTGACCGATTCGCAATTCAACTTGGCGGTGCTCTATGAGCGCGGCCTCGGGGTGAAACCATCGCTCAGCGAAGCATACAAATGGTACGAAATCGCGGCAGCATCCGGGGACAACCAATCCAAAGCGCGCGTTGCGGCCCTTATGAACCAGATCACCCCCGAAGATCGCGATACCGCCGACAAGGCGGCTAGGGCCTATAGACCGCGGCCGATCGATTTGGCCGCCAATGACGGCTGACGGGACCCACACAAATCAGATATCAGACGCCGGAAAGCGATAAATCGGCGTATCCTGATTTTCGTTTCCTTCGCTTTTGCGATTTTCGGTCTGAGCATGGAAGTCTATCTCCCGGTCGCCGAGTTGTCGGTCAATTGGGCCATGATCCTGGGTATGGGGGCTGCGGTCGGCTTTCTGTCGGGCATGTTCGGCGTGGGGGGCGGCTTCCTGATGACGCCGCTTCTGGTTTTCTACGGAATCCCGCCGGGCATCGCGGTGGCAACGCAGGCAAGCCACATCACGGCCTCCTCTCTCTCCGGCGCCCTCGCCCAATGGCGCCGTCAGGGCGTGGACGCGAAGATGGGACTGATGCTGCTCGCCGGCGGCTTGCTGGGCTCCGCCGGTGGGGTCTACGTGTTCAGCATCCTGCAGAAGCTCGGCCAGATCGAGCTGGTGGTGACGGGAAGTTATGTGATCCTGCTCGGCTCCATCGGCGGCCTCATGCTCAATGAGAGCATCCGCACCATACGCGCGGCGCGGAGTGGCAAGGCGCAGCCATTCGCGAAACCCAGCCAGCACAGCTGGATTCATGGGCTGCCGTTCAAGATGCGCTTCCGGCGTTCCAAGCTTTACATCAGCGTCATTCCCCCCCTGGTCCTGGGCGTGCTGATCGGCGTGCTCACTGCGATCATGGGGGTGGGTGGCGGCTTCATCATGGTGCCTGCCATGATCTATCTTTTACGCATGCCGACCAATGTCGTGATCGGCACGTCGCAGTTCCAGATTCTTTTCGTCACGGCCGCAACGACCATCCTGCACGCCACCAGCGATCAGACCGTGGACATCGTGCTGGCGTTTCTTCTGGTCGTGGGCGGTGTCGTCGGCGTGCAACTGGGCATACGCGTAGGTTCGCAATTACGCGGCGAACAATTGCGCGCGCTTCTGGCGATTCTCGTGGTTGCGGTGGCGCTCAGGCTTCTCGTCGGGCTGATTACGAGGCCGGGCGACATTTATTCGATCATCGCGGGGACGCCATGATCCCCAGGCGCGCCCCGGACCGCCACCGGCGCGCGTGCCCCCGCGGGTGGGGATTTGCCATGGTTTTCCTCGCGGCGTTCTTTCCCGGCGTCGGCGCTAGGGCGGACGATCTCGTCTCGGGTCTTTCCACCGACCTCATCCAGATCACATCCAATTTCACCGGCACGGATATCGTGCTCTTCGGCGCCATCGAGCCAACTGAGGAAGCGGGGCCCGCCAAGGATCAGGATCTCGTCGTCGTCATCCGAGGGCCGCAGGTCGATATGACCGTACGCCGCAAGGCACGCGTCTTCGGAATCTGGGTGAATCGCGAACAAACCGTGTTCACGGGTCTTCCGGGTTATTACTTTCTCGCGAGCACCCGGCCGCTCGACGATATCGCCTCGCTTGCGACGCAGCAGCGCTTCCGACTCGGGACCGCCAATCTCGACTCACCGGTGCTGGGCGGTATGAAACCCGATGAGGCAGCGGCCTTCCGCGCCGCCGCCATTCGCGACCGCAAGCGCGAGCGCCTCTATTGGGAAAGCCCGACGGGAATCGAGTTCTTGAGCCGGACGCTGTTCCGCGCCCGTATCGCGGTTCCGGCCTCGGTTCCGCCGGGAGAGTATCGGGCGGAAGTGTATCTTTTCCAGAATGGAACCGTGGTGAGCGCACAATCCTCGCCCTTGTACATCGACAAGAGCGGCTTCGAGCGGCGGGTCTACAATTACGCCTATCAGGCATCTTTCGCTTATGGATTTGCCGCGGTGCTCATGGCCTTCGCCTTCGGCTGGGCGGGGTTCCTGGTGTTCCGTGAGCGATAGGACGGCGCGTTATAATCTGTAGACGGATGATAACGGCATCGCCATTTTTTATCGAGAGCGCAACCTGAGTTTATTTAATTGAACGCCTGGATGCCCGTCTGGGCACGGCCGAGAACGAGTGCATGAATGTCGTGCGTGCCCTCATAGGTATTGACGGCCTCCAGATTCAGCACGTGTCGGATGACATTGTATTCGTCGGCCACGCCATTGCCGCCATGCATGTCGCGCGCGATCCGCGCGATGTCGAGCGCCTTGCCGCAATTGTTGCGCTTCAAGAGCGAGATCATTTCAGGCGTCGCCTTGTCCTGATCCATCAGCCGCGCGAGACGCAGGGCGCCACCCAACCCCAATGCGATTTCTGTCTGCATGTCGGCAAGCTTTTTCTGGACAAGCTGATTGGCGGCGAGCGGCCTGCCGAACTGCTTACGGTCGAGCGTGTATTGCCGCGCTGCGTGCCAGCAGGATTCGGCCGCGCCCATCGCGCCCCACACAATGCCGAAGCGCGCCTTATTGAGGCATCCAAATGGGCCTGCGAGACCTTTCACCTCAGGGAACATGTTTTCCTCAGGCACGAAACAGTCTTCGAGCACAATCTCGCCCGTGGGCGAACAACGCAGCGAGAACTTGCCCTCGATCTTGGGCGTCGAAAATCCTTTCGTGCCGCGCTCAACGATAAAACCGCGGATGCGATCGTCTTCGGACTTCGCCCAGACGACGGCGATATCGGCGTACGGTGAATTGGTGATCCAGGTCTTGGCGCCGTTCAGTCGGAACCCGCCGGGTGCCTTGACGGCGCGCGTCGACATGGAACCGGGATCGGAGCCGTGATCGGGTTCGGTCAACCCGAAACATCCCAGCAGTTCGCCCTTGGCGAGCTTGGGAAGATATTTCTTCTTCTGGGCTGGCGTTCCATAGGCATGAATCGGATGCATGACCAGCGCGCTCTGGACGCTTATGAGCGAGCGATAACCGGAATCGACGCGCTCGACTTCGCGCGCGATCAGACCATAGGCAACGTTGTTGAGGCCGGCACCTCCTTCTTCTTCCGGCAGCGTGGCGCCGAGGAAGCCCATGGCTCCCATCGCCTCCATCAGCTTGCGGTCGAAGCGTTCGTGCCGGAAGTCCTCGCGCACGCGAGGGGCAAGCTCGCCCTCGCAGAAGCGACGGGCGGAATCGCGCACCATGCGTTCCTCGCCCGAAAGTTCCTGTTCGATGAGAAGCGGGTCGGCCCAATCGAAATCCGCCATGATAATCTTTCCGTTC
Organism: Micropepsaceae bacterium; assembly: GCA_036499145.1. Classification (GTDB taxonomy): domain Bacteria; phylum Pseudomonadota; class Alphaproteobacteria; order Micropepsales; family Micropepsaceae; genus CAIYRG01. Next base: position 10,645 of record DASYEG010000116.1, read on the forward strand.
CGTCGCTAGTTGGCAAGAAAGGCCACAACCGCATCCTTGAAACTGCGATCGCCGACCGTCGAATGATGATTGCGCTTAGGAACGATCAGGGTCGCGGCATCGCGGAACGCATCGGACAGTGGCCCGGGCGATCCCGCCGTGTCGTCCTGTTCGCCGCAGACGACAAGCACCTTCTGCGCCAGCGCGCGCAGTTCCTCGGGCGGAAAGATGCGTCGCGGACGGCGGATGCAAGCGGCCATCGCGACAAGATCGTCGCCGGCTTTTTCGCAGAAGCTACGGTATTCGCGCGCCACGGGATCGGTGACCTCAGTGGCGTCCTTCGCCAAAAGCCCCGCGGCAATGGATTCAACCGCGTCCTTCGAGGGACGGAAATAATTCTCGCCGATGCCGGCCAGGATCGTGCGCCGCACCCGGCCCGGCGCATCATGCATCAGCCGGATCGCGATCTGCGCGCCCATGGAATAACCCATGACGTCGACTTCCGGGATTTCAAGCGCGGCCAGCACAGCGATGACATCCATCGCCATACGCTCCTCATCGTAATCGGCCGGCTCATGCGGCTTCTCGCTTTCGCCATGGCCGCGGCAGTCGATGGCGATCAGTTTGTGCCGGGCGCGCTGAACCGTCTGATACCAATTGGTGTTGGACCAGGTGATATTGCGATTGGCGCCGAACCCATGGATCAGCACGAGAGGCAGACCATCGCCCATACAATCATAGGCGATGTCCGTTCCGTCCGAGACAGTAACGTAATAAGTCATGGGTGGGGTAACTCGCGCGTTTGGACGCGCTTTGCAAGCCGGTTGCGCTCCTGTACGCGAAGGCCCAGCATGGCTCCATGAATGGATGGCTTTTGGTGGGCGCCGTGAACGGGTTCCTTGCGGTGGCGGCGGGCGCTTTTGCCGCGCATGGGCTGGAGGGCCGCGTCAGCCTGCGCGCGCTGGAGATATTCCAGACGGGGGCAGGATACCACTTGACCCATGCGCTCGCGATCGTGGCCACGAGTTTCGTCGGGGGTGCTAGGGGGGCACGCGCCGGTGTCGCGGCCTGGCTGTTCACCTTGGGCATCGTGCTCTTCTCGGGATCGCTATACTTCATGGTTCTGGCGGACTCGACCGCGCTCGTGCTGGCAACGCCGTTGGGCGGCGTGTGCCTGCTGGCCGGGTGGGCAGCACTCGGATTCGCCGCCCTCAAACACGACTAAGACTTTCCGGCTGCGTCCAAAACTGCGATTCTGTGAATCTCATGCCACCATCCAACCCGACCGACAGCTTTTCCTACGCCACCGAAGACGATCCGCGGCTGAAGCGTCTGCTCATCCGCGCCATCGAGCGCATGACCGGACAGCCGCACCTCAAGCGGCTCTACGATGAGCACCGCACCAACCCGGTACCGGGAGAAAGCTTCTGGGCAGCGGCGATCCGGAATCTGGAACTGAATGTCGTCTGCAATGATGATGCCCTCGCGCAATTGCCGGCTACGGGCCCATTGGTCATTGTGGCGAACCATCCTTTCGGCGTTCTCGATGGGCTGATCATCTCCTATCTGACGTCCCGGGTCCGCAACGACTTCCTCGTCCTCACCAACAGCGTCCTCTATCAGGCCGATGAGATCCGCGAGCATTTGCTGCCCATCGATTTTGCCGAAACCAAGGAAGCGCTGGGCACCAATCTGAAATCGCGCGCTGCCGCCAAAGCGCATGTCGTCAAAGGGGGCTGCCTCGTGATATTTCCGGCGGGCGGGGCCTCGACCGTGCCCAAGCCCTGGAGCAAACGCGCCGTCGATCCGGAATGGAAGAATTTTTCCGCGCGCCTCATTGTTTCGGCGAAGGCGCCGGTCATACCGGTCTATTTCGCGGGCCAAAACAGCCGGCTGTTCCAGGTCGCAAGCCACATCAGCATGACGCTGAGGCTCTCGCTCTTCTTCAAAGAAGTGTACGACAAGATCGGCAGCGAGATACATGTTCGCATCGGCGGGCTTATTCCGTACAAGGAGCTGGAACATTTGGACCGCAAGGATCTGATGGAACATTTGCGCAAGGCGACCTATGCGCTGGGTGCAGATCTGCCGGATGCTGAGATTCGCGGCAAACGTCCGCGCCCTTTTCCCCCGCCCGGCAAACGCTCATGAACGCGCCAAACAATAAGGGCGCGAATCCGCACGTCGGCCTTCTGGTGACATGCCTTGCCGACATGTTCCGCCCGGAGGTCGGCTTTGCCGCAGTGAAGCTACTCGAACAGGCGGGCTGCGATGTCGAGGTTCCGGCGCAAAGCTGCTGCGGCCAGCCAGCCTATAATGCGGGCGATGCGAAGGACGCGGCTGCACTGGCGAAGCAGGTGATCGCCAATTTCGAAGCGTTTGATTTCGTGGTTGTGCCATCCGGTTCCTGCGGCGGCATGGCGAAGGTCCATTATCCGCATCTATTAAAGGACGATCCAGCCTGGGCCCTGCGCGCGAACGCGCTGGCCGCGAAGACCCATGAGCTGTTCTCGTTTCTGGTGAATGTGCGCGGAATGAAAAATGTCGCGGCGGCATGCAACGGCCGGGCGGCCTATCATGATTCCTGCTCGTCACTGCGCGAGATGAATGTGTCGGGCGAACCGCGTCTACTGCTGCAATCCGTTGACGGCCTGAGCGTCCGCGATCTCGCGGAAAAGGAAACCTGCTGCGGCTTCGGCGGATTCTTCTCGGTCAAATATCCCGAAGTCTCCGCCCGCATGGCCGACGACAAAATCGCCGATGCCAAAGCCACGGGCGCGCAGATGATCCTGGCAGGTGATCTTGGCTGCCTGCTGCATCTGGCGGGACGCCTTTCGCGCAAAGGCGAGGCCTTGCACGTGCGCCATGCGGCGGAGGTGCTGGCCGGCATGACCGATGGTCCGGCAATCGGTGAAGCCGAGTGAGCACGGATGCAAGCCAATTTCCGCGTGAGGCGCGCGCCGCACTGCATGACGTGCGGCTGCAGGGTGCGCTTGCGCATCTCAAAGAGGGATTCCAGCACAAACGCGCGGCCGCCTTTGCCGGTTTCCCTATCCCGTTCGAAGCATTGCGCGAGCAAGGACGCGCCATCCGCGATTCGGCACTCTCGCAACTGGACGGCCTGCTTCTGCAATTCGAAACACAAGTCGAGGCCGCGGGCGGCCACGTTCACTGGGCGCGCGATGCGGCCGAGGCGCGCGATGTTGTCACCGGCATCCTGAAGCAAGCGGGGGCAAAAACCGTCACCAAGGGCAAATCGATGGTGACTGAAGAGATAGAGCTGAATGCCCATCTCGTGGCGCAGGGAATCACACCTGTGGAAACCGATCTCGGCGAATACATCATCCAGCTTCGCGACGAGAAGCCGAGCCACATTGTGGCGCCCGCGTTCCATCTGCAGCGCAGCGATGTGGAGGAGAGCTTTCGCACGGCGCACCAGAGCCTGCCCGAGGCGCGCAGTCTGGATGACCGTCCCGCTCTCGTCGGGGAAGCCCGCGCGGTGCTGCGCCGGCATTTCGAAGCCGCAGATGCCGGGATTACCGGCGCCAATTTCCTGATTGCGGAAACCGGCACCGCGATCATCGTCACCAATGAAGGCAATGGCGATCTGACGCGGCTTTTGCCGCGCACCCATATCGTGGTGACAGGGATCGAGAAGATCGTCCCGCGTCTTGCCGATGCCGCCATTCTGCTGCGCCTGCTCACCCGCTCCGCGACGGGTCAGGAGATCACGTCCTATGTGAGCTTCATGAGCGGACCCAAGCGCAAAGAGGATGCAGACGGTCCGGAAAATTTCCACGTCGTGCTGCTGGACAACGGGCGTAGCGCCTTGCTTTCCAGCCCGGCTCGGGAGGTGCTGCAATGCATACGCTGCGGCGCCTGCATGAATCATTGTCCCGTCTATGGCGCGGTCGGCGGCCACGCCTATGGCGCGACCTATCCCGGACCGCTCGGCGCAGCCCTCGATCCCGGACTCGATGGGCTGACCAAGACCTATCATCTGCCCAATGCGTCGAGCTTTTGCGGGCGCTGCGAAACCGTGTGCCCGGTGAAGATCCCGCTCACGCGCATCATGCGCCATTGGCGCAATGAGGCGTTCGCGCGCGGTATTCCGTCATGGTCTTTCGATGCCGGCCTCAAAATGTGGAGCTGGATTGCACGGCACCCCCCTCTCTACGCGATGGGAACCGCGATTGCCGCACGGATCATGCGCGCCATCGCGGGTAAGCATCCGCGGCTGCGTTCGCTCCCTATCCTATCGGGCTGGTTCGCCGCGCGCGATCTCGCCAAGCCCGCCGCCGTGAGTTTCCAGGCACGATGGCACAGCCGCCGTCCTGGGAAACGCCATCCATGAGCGCGGCGCGTGAGACTATTCTGCAGGCCATCGCCAAAGGGCGCGGCGTGGCGAAGCCTGTACCGGATTACATACTCCCTTCATGGCCCGGAGAGACCGGCGCTCATTTCATCACCAAAGCCAAGGCAAGCATCGCCGCCGTACATGAAATCGTGTCGCCCGAGGATGCCCCCGAAACAATTCTGTCGATCCTGATCGCCGACGGCCTTACGTCACGCCTGCATCTTCCGGCAGCATCCCCGCTGAACGCGCTCCCCTGGCATCGCGCACCGGGCCTCACGCTCCTCCCTGAGCCGCCCGACGGCAATGACAGCGCGTTTTCGATGGCCGATTACGGCATTGCCGAAACCGGAACGCTGGTCTTCTTTTCGGGACCGCGAAGTGCTTCATCCTGGCATTTTCGCCCCGGGTGCGAGTTCGTGCTTCTGTCCCGCAATGCCATTCTGCCGCGCGTCGAGGATATCATCGCGCTTATCGCCCCCTGGAAATCGATGCCGGCGACGCTCAATCTCGTCACCGGACCCTCGCGCACCGCCGACATTGAGCAGACCATAGAATTGGGCGCGCATGGACCACGGGCGCTGCACATTCTGATTGCCGGCTAAACGGTTGCAGACCGGCAAGCGCCTCTATCCTAACAGGATTTATGCTTCGCAAACCGGCGAAACCAAGCATTAATTCCCCTGCTCTACTATTGCGATCCGCATCGCGAAATTCGCGTGCACAGACCGGGGGACATATGCGCGCCCAACAATCCTTATGGACCGCACATCAGGGCTGGACCGGACATTCCGGCGGCCCGGCCGACCTCTTGCTTGCTTTTGGCGGCACGCGGGCCGTTACCGACCGCGACCTCTGGAACGAACTCGCATCGCGTCACCCCGGCGCGATCCTGCTCGGCTGCAGCACGGGCGGCGAGATCCATGGCTCGGATGTTCTTGACGAAAGTCTTTCGGTGACATCTCTGTCTTTCGCGCGCACCCCTTTGCGGTCCGCCGAAGCCATTGTCGGCAGCGCAGCCGATTCCTTCAAGGCAGGCCAGGAAATCGGCAAGAGCCTGTATGCGCTGGACCTCAAGACAATCTTCGTCCTTTCCGATGGCACGCGGGTGAACGGCAGTGAACTCGTGCGCGGCATCCGGACCTGCACGGGAAACAAAGTTATCATCACCGGGGGCCTTGCTGGGGATGGACCGCGCTTCGGCACCACCTATGTCGGCCTCAACGGCACGCCCATACCGGGCCGGGTCGCAGCTGTGGGATTCTACGGCGAAGCCATCGCGGTCGGTCATGGCAGCGCCGGAGGCTGGGACGTATTCGGGCCAGAGCGGAACATAACGCGCTCCAAAGGCAATGTGCTTTACGAGCTTGACGGAAAACCTGCACTGGATCTCTACAAGCATTATCTTGGCGAGGACGCCGAAAGACTGCCGGGAAGCGCACTGCTGTTTCCGCTGAAGGTCTACCCGCGCGATTGTGCCGGTGAGGCCTTGACCCGTACGATTGTTGCGGTGAGCGAAACCGATCGCACCATGACCTTTGCCGGCGACATGCCAGAGGGCTTCAGCGCCCAATTGATGCGCGGCAATTTCGACCGGCTGGTCGAAGGCGCAGCCGATGCGGCCCAGCAAGCCGCACTTTCGCAACTCGGAGATCAGGTTGCGATTCTCGTGAGTTGCATTGGGCGCAAATTGCTTCTGGGTCAGCGCATTTGCGAAGAGGTCGAAGCGGTCCAAGATGTCTTCGGACAAAAAACGGCGCTGACGGGTTTCTATTCCTACGGCGAGGTTTCTCCGCATGCCACGACGCATTGCGCGGAACTGCACAACCAAACCATGACCATTACCGTCTTCGGTGAGAGCACTGGTGCATAAGCTTCTCGCCCGGCAATTGCGTGCGGCCACTAAGGAGGGAGCCGGCATCGATCTCGACGCATTGATCGCGATCGTGGATCAAACCTATGCCGAATTCGACCGCGAACGCCGGCTGAACGATCGTGCCGCCACCCTCATGGAGGATGAGCTGAAGGCCGCGAATGCCGAGGCCAAGCGCGAACACGACATCGTACTGGCGGCGATTCTCGACAATGCGTCGGACGGAATGCTGGTCCTGCGGGGGAACGGGGAAATCGTCATCGCCAATGCCGCGGCGGAGAAACAGTTCGCCGCATCTGTGGGAGCGCTCACCGGCATGCGGATCGCCATGCTTCTGGGCGAGGACGCCCATGCGATCGCGCGCGGAGAATATGGGCAGGGCGCAATGCCGGAACTCTCGGGCATGACGCTGGACGGACGCGCCTTTCCCATCGAGTATTCCTGCGCCGATCTGGACGTGTCCGGCGACAGGCGTCAGCTCTGGATGATTCGCGACATTTCGGAGCGCGTGCGCGCTCAGCGCGAAATCATGGAAAGCCGCATGCGCTTCCAGGATTTCGCGGAAGCCTCCTCCGACTGTTTCTGGGAGATGGATGCGAACCTGAAACAAGTCGAGGTCAGCTCCGCCTTACAGTCCGAACCCGTCGCGAATTTGTCCTCGCTCCTGGTGCCCGGTCCGGACGGGCTCACGCCCAAGGGGGTTGTGGAAGAGGGCTGGCGCGCATTCCGGCAGAATCTTTCGGCGCGCCAGCGTTTTCGCCTACGGCTCGATATCACCGGAAGCGACGGCGAAATATTATATGTGGCCGTCGGAGGCAAACCGGTTTTCGATCTCGATGGCGGCTTCCGCGGCTATCGCGGGACGGCGCGCGATGTGACGCGCGAAGTCGCGGCGCGCGAAGCGGCGCGGCGGGCTGAGCGCCGCCTGATCGAAGCGATGGATGCCGCGCCGTGCGCCGTAGCGCTGCTGGATTCGCGTCTGAGACTCGTGAGCGGCAATTCCGCACTGAGGACCATGGCATCGGCAAAAGGCGGCCGTCTGCCGTTCGGCGGATCGTTCCAGGACTTTCTCGGCGGCCTGAAAGCCGACGATATTGCCCCACAAAGTTTGCGCGGCCTCGTCCAAACCGGCGAGATGCGGGAAATGGCGATCGGTGGTTCGTGGTATCTGGCCGCGGCGGGCAGCTTGTCGGATGGCGGGATGGTTCTCACCTTTTCAGACGTCACCGCGCTCAAGGAACGCGAGCGCGAGCTTGCCGAGTCGAAGCTATCGGCCGAGTCCGCCAGCCGCCTCAAATCCCAGTTCCTTGCCACGATGAGCCATGAGCTGCGGACGCCCCTCAACGCGATTCTCGGTTTCTCCGAAGTCATCCGTGACGGCGTATTCGGGCGCAGCCAGAACGCCTGGGGAAAATACGCGGAATATGCCTCCTCGATCCATGCCAGCGGACGCCACTTGTTGTCGCTGATCTCGGAGATACTCGACCTCTCCAAGATCGAGGCGGGAAGTTATGTCCTCGATCTGCGCACGATCGATTTGCATGAGGTGGTGGAGGACGCCCTCACCATCGTGTCTCCGGCGGCGATGAAAGCCGGTGTCCAGCTCTGTCCGATCCTGCCGGCCGGCGAGATCTGGCTCACCGCGGACGAGCGCGCCGTGCGCCAGATCGCTCTCAATCTTCTTTCCAACGCCGTCAAGTTCACTCCCGGTGGCGGCAGCGTCACAATCGAGGTGAGCACGGCTGGCGAAGAAGCAAAATTCACCGTCACCGACACCGGCATCGGTATCGACAAGGCACACGTATCGACGGTGTTCGAACTCTTCCGCCAGGTGGATTCCAGTCTCCAAAGGCGCCATGAGGGCACAGGGCTGGGTTTGGCCATCACGAAAAGGCTGATCGAACTGCATGGCGGCACGATTTCACTCGAAAGCGAACTCGCGGTCGGCACCAAGGTGAGCGTGACGTTTCCGGACGCGCTTGCCAGAACCAGCTCCGCGCCTATTCTCAAGGGCGCCGCGGCGTAGCGCGAATTCGCGCCTTCGCGGTCTTGCGTGCGTCAAGCCCGGCGGTCTACTAGCATCCGTGCCGGGTCCCTTGAGATGCCGCTTCCTCCATGTCCGAGTCACCGCCAGACGTGCCGAGCCTGCCGCCTTGGCTGATGCGACTGCCGCGCGTGTTCCGGCACCGCAATTACCGGCTGTTCTATGCCGGCCAGGGCGTGGCCCTGATGGGCGCGTGGGTCCAAACCGTGGCGCTCTCCTGGCTCGTCTACCGCCTTAGTCATTCGGTGTTTCTTTTGGGGCTTGTCTCCTTCGTCGCGCAGGCGCCGATCTTCTTCATCACGCCCTTTGCCGGCATGATCGCCGACCGGCACGACCGGCGCTTCGTCTTCATGATCACGCGTGCTCTTTGCATGATTCAGGCTGCGATCCTCACCGTCCTCACACTCACCGACAATGCCGGCATCGGAACCATCATCGCACTGGCGCTGGTCCTGGGGATCATCACGGCGGTGGAAACGCCGGTGAGACAGTCCTTCACGGTGGAAATGGTCGGGCGCGAGGATCTGCGCCAGGCGATTGCCTTCAACGCCATGATGTTCAATCTCGCGCGCACCTTGGGACCGGCGATCGGCGGGGTGATCGTAGCGGTTCTTGGCGAAGGGCTGTGCTTCCTGTTGAACACGCTGTCCTATGGTGCGGTTCTGACAAGTCTGTTCCTGATGCGCACAAAATCGCGCACTGGCCGGCCAACCACCCACCCCTGGGACGATCTGAAACAGGGATTCCAATATGTCACGCGTCACCCGCATCTGCGCATGGTGCTGTTTCTTTCCGCCACATGCTCCTGTTTCGGAACCTCCTATCTCGCGCTGATGCCGGCCTTCACGCAGGACATCCTGCATCAAGGCGCTGAGGCGCTCGGTTATCTCATCAGCGCCTTCGGCGTGGGCGCGATTTCGGGGGCTATCCTGGTGTCGCGGCTGCACGAGCGGCACCTGGCATTGACGCCTACCATCATGGCGGTGCTTCTGGGCGCGAGTCTGATAATTTTCGCCAACACCCAATCGATGCTGCTGGCGCTCTTGTTCGTTGTGCCCACTGGCTTGGGCTATCTCGGCATCGCGGTCTCCAGCAACACGCAAGTACAGACGCTGTCCGACGATGGGATGCTGGGCCGCATGATGGCTTTCTACGCGATGGGAGCACTGGGAACTCCCCCGTTCGGAGCGCTGCTGCTCGGCTATATTTCCGACCTCGTGGGCGTGCGCAGTGCGTTCATGTTGAGCGGCGCCATCTGTCTCATTGCCGCAGGGCTCTCGCTGATGAGTCTCAGACGCCGCGGTCTCGTGGATTTCGCCGTCCTTCGCGAGGCGCAGGAACCATGAGCGTCAATGCGGACTTCGACGGCCTGAAGCGGATACGCGAAGCGATCGCGCTGCACCAGCAAGGCCGGCTTGCGGAAGCCGAGCGGCTCTACCGCGATATTCTCGCACATACGCCCGATCAACCCGATGCGCTTCACTTCCTGGGCATATTAGAAGGTCAGCGGGGCCGGCATCAGCCGGCTCTGCAATTGTTGGATCGCGCACTGGCGGTCAATCCGCGTCATCCCGCAATTGCCTATAATCGGGCAAATCTTCTGCGTGACATGGGCCGGCTCGAAGACGCGCTGACCGGCTACGATACAGCCCTCGCCATCAAACCGGACAATGTCCTCGCGCTCGGCAATCGCGGCGCGGTGCTGCATGGCTTAGGACGCTATGACGACGCAATGGCGAGCTATGAACGCGCGCTGGCGCTCAAGCCCGGCGATTGCGACACGCATTCCAATCGCGCAAACGCCCTGGCCGCCCTTGGACGGCATGAAGATGCGCTCGCCGGCTACGACAAGGCACTGGCGGGGAAGCCCGGCCACGTCGCCGCCCTTTACGGCCGGGGCAATGCGTTGGCGAAACTGGGAAGGCCCGAGGAGGCGCTTGCTTCCTATGATCGGGCTGTCCAGTGCGATCCTGGCAATGCAGAGCTTCTCGCCAATCGCGCCATCGTTCTGAGCGATCTCAACCGCTACGAGGAAGCGCTTGCGGAATTCGCGTCATCGATTGCACGCGCACCGGAGAATGCCGAATCGTTCAACAGTCGCGGCCTCGTATTCATGCAGCTTCGGCGCCATCGGGATGCTCTCGCGGATTTCACGCGAGCCTGCGAACTAAATCCGGCTTTCGCTAATGCTCTTTATGGGCGCGCTTCGGCCCTTGTCGAATTGAACCGTCACGACGAGGCCATTCCGGCCTTCGAACAATTGTTGCGGCAAGCGCCGGACTATCCCTATGGGCTTGGCATGCTGGTCTATGCCCAGAGGACAGCTTGCGATTGGCGCGACCTATCCGCGAGCGCTGCATTGGCCGATGCCATCGCGGCAGGAAAGCGCGTCGCTACACCGCTTGTGCTTCTCGCGATCTCCGATTCGCCTTCCCTGAAGCTGCGTTGCGCGGAAGTTCTGATCGCGGACAAATTCCGGCCCGTGGAGGAGCCTCTGTGGCGTGGCGATCGATCTCGTCATGAGCGGATTCGCGTCGCCTATCTTTCCGCGGATTTCCGACCCCACCCCGTGGCCATCCTGATGGCCGGCGTATTCGAGCATCACGACCGCGAGCGTTTCGAGACCATCGCGATTTCCTATGGTACGGATGATAAAAGCATGATGCGCGCGCGACTGATGCAAAGTTTCGAGCGCTTCATCGATGTGCGCGGCAAGAGCGACAGGCAGGTAGCCGCCCTGATCCACGATATGGAGGCCGATATCCTCGTCGATCTCACCGGCCTCACCGCCAGCGCACGCCCCGGAATCCTCGCGTTTCGCCCCGCGCCCGTGCAGGTGAACTATCTCGGCTTCGCTGGCTCTCTCGGCGCCCCTTACACGGACTATATCCTTGCCGACACGATCGTCATCCCGGAAGATCAGCAGGTGTTTTACGCAGAGAAAATGGCTTATCTGCCGGCCTCCTACCTGCCCCATGATTCCAAGCGCCGCATCGCCGAACGCGCGCCCGCCCGCGGCGAACTCGGTCTGCCGGATTCGGGCTTCGTCTTTGCGTCTTTCAACAACAGCTACAAATTCACCCCCGAAATATTCGACGTCTGGATGCGGCTGTTGCGCAAAATCGAGGGTAGCGTGCTGTGGTTGTCCGCATCGAACGCGGCCGCCCAGCGCAATCTGAAGCGCGAAGCCGAAGCGCGCGGCGTCGCTGGACATCGAATCGTGTTTGCCGGATTCGTGCCCCAAGGTGAAGATCATCTCGCGCGGCTGGCCGCCGCGGATCTTTTTCTGGACACGTTTCCCTATAATGCCCACACGACCGCGAGCGATGCATTGTGGGCGGGGCTTCCGCTCTTGACCTGCAAAGGCCAGAGTTTCGCCAGCGCGGTGGCGGCCAGCCTGCTGCAGGCCTGCGGCTTGCCGGAGTTGATCACCGATTCACTGGCAGCCTACGAAAACCGTGCCCTCGATCTCGCCCGCAACGCTGCCGCGCTGGCCGATATAAGAGCGAAACTCAGCAGCAATCGCGATGTTTGCGCCCTCTTCGACACGGCCCGTTTCACACGAAATCTCGAACGCGCTTACACGACGATGTGGAAACGTTCGCAATCCGGCACCGAACCCACCAGCTTTCACGTCGAACCGGTGGCAGACCCATGAGCGAGGCGGCGCTCAAACAGGCGTGGAGCTTGCAGCAAGCGGGGCAACATGGCGAAGCCGCACGGCTCTACGCCGATGTTCTGCGCACAAACCCGCGCAATTTCGATGCGCTTTTCCAATTGGGTAACATCTATCTCGTCACCGGACATCCCGCCGACTCTGAACGGCTTTATGCCCGCGCTGCACAGATCAATTCGCAATCACCCGAGCTGTTCTATAATCGCGGGTGCGCGGCCATGAGCCTTTCCCGCCACGAAGATGCGCTTGCCGCTTTTGCGCATGCTCTTGCGCTCCGTCCCGATTTCACCGAGGCACGCAACAATCGTGGCGTCACCCTCCTTTCGCTCAAGCGGCATAAGGAGGCACTAGCGTGTTTCGACCGCGTACTGGCGGACAGGCCCGGCCTTGCCACTGTTCAGAACAATCGCGCCACCGCTCTTCTGGGTTTGCTTCGCCAGGAAGAAGCCCTTGCCGCTGCCGAACTCGCCTTGTGCGAGAATCCACAGGATGCGCATGCGCTTTACAATCGTGGCGCGGCGCTGATGATGATCGGGCGGCTTCCGGAATCCCTGTCGCAGTTCGACAAGGCGCTCTCCGTCAATCGCGATTATGCGGACGCCCTCATCTATCGGGGTATCGTGCTTGCCGTGCTGAACCGTCATGAGGAAGCGCTGGCCAGCTATAACATGGCACTCGTAATCCGGCCAGGCGACATCGAGATTCTTTATAATCGCGCGACCTCGCTTTGGGCGCTGAAACGCTTCGAGGAAGCAATTCCCGATTGCGAAGAGGTCTTAAAGCGCAATCCGCATTTCAAATATGCGCGCGGCAATTTGGTGCAGAGCAGGCTGCAGTGCTGCGACTGGCAGAATTTGACGGAGGATAAGGTAAAAATCGTGACGGATTTGCACAATGGCGTGCTGACCCTCAATCCGCTGCAGAGCATCGTGCTGTTCGATTCGCCGGACATGCTGCTGCAAGCCGCGCGGCTCTGGATCGCCAACGAATGCGCGCCCGCGATGACGCCGTTGTGGCAGGGCGAAATCCATAAGCACGACCGCATCCGTATCGCCTACATGTCGGCTGATTTTCGTATGCATGCCGTGGCGCTGCTGGTGGCGGGCGTTTTCGAGCATCACGATCGAACGCGTTTCGAGACCACCGCGATTTCGATAGGTCCCAACGATTCAAGCCCCATGCGCGCGCGACTGGAAACGGCCTTCGACCGCTTCATCGACGTGCAGGACCGCACCGATGCCGAGGTCGCCGAACTGATCCGTGAGATGGAGATCGATATTCTCATCGACCTCACCGGGTTTACGCAACACGGCCGCACCGGCATTCTGGCGCGGCGTCCGGCGGGGATTCAGGTGAACTTTCTTGGCTTCCCGGGCACCATGGGCGCGCCTTATATCGACTACATCCTTGTCGATGAAACTGTCATTGTAGAAGCCGATCAGCGCTATTTCGAAGAGAAAGTGGCGTATCTGCCCGAAACCTATCTCCCGAACGATTTCACACGCGCCATCGCAGAACACTCGCCGAGCCGCGCAGAATCGGGACTGCCTGAGAATGGTTTCGTGTTCTGCACCTTCAACAATCTTTCCAAGATCACGCCTGAGACGTTTGATGTCTGGATGCGCCTGCTCGAAAATGTCCCGGACAGCGTGTTGTGGCTCTCCCAGGCCAATCCTTCGGCCATCCGCAATCTGAGGCGCGAGGCGCAAGCGCGCGGCATCGCGGGCAACCGGATTCTGTTTGCGCCGTTCGTCCAAGCACCCGAAGAACATCTGGCGCGGCTGCGTCTTGCCGATTTGTTCCTCGACACGCGGCCCTATAACGCCCACGCAACGGCATGCGACGCGCTATGGGCGGGTGTCCCCATGGTGACGCAGATAGGGTCCAGCTTCGCCGGACGCGTGGGCGCCAGTCTTTTGACCGCGATCGGCCTTCCCGAATTGATCGCGCATTCCGAAGAGGAATATGAGGCTCTCGCCCTGCGGCTTGCCCGCGATCCCACGGCACTCGCGCTCCTGAAGGAGAAGCTTGCGAACAATCGCATGACGCATCCGCTGTTCGATACCGCCCGCTTCACGCGCGATCTCGAAAGCGCCTATCTTGCCATGTGGGAACGTCATCGGCGGGGCGAATCGCCCCGTGGCTTCAGGTCCAGCGAAACCATTGCACAATGAGCGGTGGCACGATCCAAAAAGCGTTCGGTCTGCATCGTGCGGGCAAACTCGACGAAGCCGCGAAGGTTTACAGCGAAATCCTGCGCAGCGAACCCCGTCAAGTGGATGCACTCTATCTGCTTGGATCGGTTCATTTTCAACGTGGTGAATTTAGCGATGCGCTGGCCCGTTTCGATGAAGCGCTTGCCATTAAGCCGCGCTTCATCGAAGCCATGGCCGGACGCGGCGCGGCGCTCTCGAATTTCGGCCGGCAGGAAGAAGCGTTGACGGCCTATGAGACTGTGCTGGCGGCCAGTCCCGATCACGCGCAGAGTTGGAACAATCGCGGCAATACGCTGCTTGTTCTGGGTCGCGAGCAAGACGCGCTCGCCAGCTACGACCGGGCGCTCAGCCTGGTGCCGAATTACGTCGATGCGTGGCGCAATCGCGCAACCGCCTTGCTGCGGACAGGACGGATCGAGGAGGCGCTGGCGAACTTCGAGAGGGCGCTTGAACTCAAGCCCGATTTCGCCGTTGCGTGGGAGGACTACGCCACCGTGCTGGCAAGACTTGGCCGGCGCGAAGATGCCATCGTGGCCTATGATCGCGCGCTCGCCCTCACGCCGGACAATCCGGACCTGCTGTATAATCGCGGCAACCTCCACGCCATCCTGAGACGTTACGACGAGGCCATCCATGACTGCGAGGCCACGTTGGCGCGCGCGCCCGATTATCCCTACGCCCGCGGCGTGCTGATTCATTCAAAGCTGCAAAGCTGCAACTGGCGGGGATTGGATGCGGAGATTTGGAATATCTCGATGGCGCTGGCCGCGGGCAAGCGGGTGGTATCGCCGTTCAATCTCAAGGCGCTGTCCGATTCGCCGCCGGAACATTTGCGCGTGGCACAGATCTGGACCGCCAACGAAGCACCTGCGCCGCCGTTTCTGGCGTCCAAACCTCTCGGGCAAAGCCCGCGCGACACGCATGACCGCATCCGCCTGGCCTATGTCTCAGGCGATTTCAACAGCAGCGCCGTGGCGACCCTGATGGCGGGCGTGTTTGAACATCACGACCGCAGAATGTTCGAGACGATTGCGGTCTCCTTCGGGCCCGCCGCCAGCACGCCCACGCGCGTGCGATTGGAATCCGCGTTCGAACGCTTCGTCGATATGCGGGGCAGGAGTGACGGCGAAATCGCCAATCTGTTACGCGACATGGAAGCCGATATCGCCGTCGATCTGATGGGATATACCGGCGAATGTCGCACCGCCATCTTCGCCCAACGCCCCGCTCCCGTGCAGGTGAACTATCTCGGCTTTCCCGGCACCATGGGCGCATCCTATATGGACTATATCATCGCCGATTCCACCGTCGTGCCCGAAGATCAGCAGCGTCACTACGCCGAGGCCGTCGCCTATCTGCCCCATTGTTATTTGCCGGCCGACCGCGCGCGTGGGGTGGCAGAGACCATTCCCAGCCGCGCCGAGGCGGGATTGCCGCAAGACGGCTTCGTCTTCGTCTCGTTCAACAACAGCTACAAATTCAACCCCGTGATGTTCGGCGTCTGGATGCGGCTGTTGCGTGCGGTGGAGGGGAGCGTGCTGTGGCTGCCGGAAACCAATCTGGCAGCGCGGCGCAATCTCGTGCGTGAAGCCGAAGCGCGCGCCGTGGCGCCCGCGAGGATCGTGTTCGCCCCCCTTGTGCCCGATGCCGGCGAACATCTGGCGCGACTCTCGCTTGGCGATCTGTTTCTCGATACGCTGCCCTACAATGCGCACACCACTGCAAGCGATGCGCTCTGGGCGGGTGTTCCGGTTCTGACGCAGATCGGCAACAGCTTCGCGGGGCGCGTGGCCGCGAGCGCCCTGAAAGCCGTCGGCCTCGCCGAATTGATCGCCCGCACACCGGACGAATACGAGGCCATAGCGCTGGCACTTGCGCGCGATCCCGTGAGGCTTGGCGAAATTCGGGCAAAGCTCGGCCGCAACCGCCTGACCACACCCTTATTCGATACGGCGGGGTTCACTCGCGATCTCGAGACCGTGTTCACCACCATGTGGGCGCGGCACCGGCGCGGCGAGATGCCCGCAAGCTTTGCTGTCGCAGCCACGGATTAATTATGCTTCGATCCCGCCCGTCATGAACGATCACATTCTGCAGAACGCGTGGCGGCTGCATCAGGCAGGACAATTCGCCGAGGCCGCACGGCTCTACAATCAGGTGCTGAGCGCCAATCCGCGCCATCTGGGCGCGCTGCAGATGCTCGGCTATCTCCATTTCCAGCGCGGTGAGCTGAACGATGCCGATCGCATCATGGCGCGTGCGCTGAAGCTCGATCCGACATCGGTGGATGCGCTCTACAATCGCGGCTGCGTTCTGCAGGCGCTCGGCAAGGAACGCGATGCGCTGGCCAGTTTCGACCGGGCGCTCGCGCTGAAGCCCGATTACGCGCCTGCGATGGCCAATCGCGGCAATGTGCTGGCGCGGTTGGGGCGCTTTGCCGATGCGCTCGCGAGCTACAATCTGGCGCTGGCCTTGATGCCAGCATCCGCAGAATTGCTGCTCAATCGCGGCAATGCGCTATTCGAACTCGGCCGCCACGCCGAAGCGCTGACGAGCTACGATCAGGCGTTGGCGAAGGAACCGCAAGTTCCGATCGTCTGGCACAATCGTGGCAATGCGCAGGCCGAACTCGGGCGTCATGTGGAGGCGTTGGCGAGCTTTGACCGCGCCATTCAATTGGATGCCCGCTATGGCGAC
Organism: Micropepsaceae bacterium; assembly: GCA_036499145.1. Taxonomy (GTDB): domain Bacteria; phylum Pseudomonadota; class Alphaproteobacteria; order Micropepsales; family Micropepsaceae; genus CAIYRG01. Next base: position 27,484 of record DASYEG010000116.1, read on the forward strand.
GCCTATTTCGGGCGCGGCGCCGCACTCGTAAAGCTCGAACGCGACAGCGAGGCGCTCGCAGATTTCGAAAAGACATTGGCGCTCGATCCGGCCCATCTCGCAGCGCTCCACAATCGGGGACGTATATTGCGAAAGACCCTGCGGATCGCCGAGGCGCTCGCCGCGTTCGAGGCCATCCTCGCGTTCGAGCCTACCTATACCGAAGCCATGATCGACAAGGGCATCACGCTGATCGCCCTGAAACGCCACGCCGAAGCGCTCGCCGCGTTCGATAGCGCCCTAACGCTCGCGCCCGGCAATGTGGAAGCCCTGACGAATCGCGCGAGCGCGTTGATCCGCCTGAAGCGTTACGAAGAAGCCCGCGCGGATTCCGTCCGCGCGACAGCCGCGGAACCTGCGAACGCTGCCGCCTGGCACAATCTCGGCGGCGCACTCTCCGGGCTGAAGCGGCCTAAGGACGCGCTCGTCTGTTTGGACAAGGCGCTCGCTCTCGCGCCGGACAATGGGGCAAGCTGGAACAATCGCGGCGCCGCGATGGTGGTGCTGAAACAGGAGGAGGCGGCCCTCCCTTATTTCGACAAGGCGCTCCAACTCGATCCGTCCGATGTCGACAGCTGGGCAAACCGCGCGCGCGCCCATTCTAATCTGCGGCATTTCACGGAAGCCATCGCCGACAGCGACCGGGCGCTCGCCATCGACCCCGATCTCGCGGCGGCAAAACGCATCGGCATCCACGCGCGCCTTCACGCCTGCGCTTGGGAGCGGCGTGACGACGACAAACGGCGGATCACGGCAGGCCTCACAGCGGGAGAACGGATCATCACCGCGCTCGACCATCGCGGTCTATGCGATTCCGAAAGCGAGAACCTCATCGTCGCGCGGTTATGGGCCATGGAAGAATATCCCCCCGCTCCCAATCCGCTCTGGCGCGGCGAACGCTATTCCCACGACAAAATTCGCATCGCCTATGTTTCGACCGATTTCCGGGCCCACGCGGTTGCCTTCCTCATCGTGGGCTCATTCGAACATCACGACAAGCAGCGTTTCGAAACCACCGCCATCTCGATTCATCCAGGCGACGGCAGCGAGACGCGAAACCGCATCGAAACCGCGTTCGACCGCTTCATCGATGCGACCGCGATGAGCGATGCCGAAGTCGCAGCGCGGCTCAAGGAGATGGAAATCGATATCGCCATCGATTTGAACGGCTATACGGGCGACGCGCGCACCGGCATTTTCGCGCATCGTGCCGCGCCCGTGCAGGTGAATTATCTTGGCTATCCCGGCACCATGGCCGCACCCTATATGGACTATATCATTGCCGATCCGATCACGATCCCGGCCGAGCACCGGACGTATTACAGCGAGAAAGTCGTGTATCTGCCGAACGCCTATCAGGCCAACGACCGCAAGCGGCGCATCGCGGAGCGCACGCCCACACGCGCCGAATGCGGATTGCCGCAAGAGGGGTTCGTGTTTGCCTGCTTCAACAACACGCACAAGATCGGACCTGAGATATTCGGCATCTGGATGCGCCTATTGCGCGATTATGCCGGCAGCGTGTTGTGGCTGTTCGAGGACAATGCCGTCGCTGCCCAAAATCTCCGACGTGAGGCGGCCGCACGCGGCGTGGCCCCGGAGCGGCTGGTGTTCGCGCCCCGCATGATGCCGCCCGAGCATCTGGCCCGCACGCGGCTCGCCGATCTTTTCCTCGACACTCTTCCCTACAATGCCCACACCACGGCGAGCGACGCGCTGTGGATGGGGTTGCCGGTCGTCACTTGCCCCGGGACCACCTTCCCCTCCCGCGTGGCGGCAAGTCTGCTCCATGCCATCGGGATGCCGGAATTGGTGACATCCTCGCTCGCGGAATATGAGGAACTGGTGCGCGTTCTGGCGAAGAACCCTGAACGGCTTGCGGAAATCCGGGCGAAGCTCGCGCGAAACCGCGACATCGAGCCCATGTTCGATACGGCGGGGTTCACTCGCGATCTTGAAGCGGCTTACACCGGCATGTGGGAACGGCAGCAGGCGGGGCGCGCAGCGGAGAGCTTCGCCGTGCCTGCCGAAGCGCCGTAGATGGGCGACGGCCCGCCCCCGCCCGAACATTTGGCGAAGCTGCATTTCCAGGAGGGCCGCTTCGAATTGGCCTTGCGGCATCTCGATCTGGCGATTGCCGCCGCACCCGGGACCGCCCAATTGTGGAACAGCCGGGGTGCGGTGCTCGCGACGATGACGCGATTCGAAGACGCTCATCAAAGCTTCAGCCGCGCGTTGATGCTCGCGCCGGACTTCGCCAGCGCGAGCATCAATCGTGCCCATGTGCTGATGGCGTTGCACCGTTACGAAGCGGCAATCGCCGATTACGAGCATGTCCTGCGCATCAATGACCGAATTCCGTTCGCGCGCGGCAATCTGATCCGCGCCAAACTGCAATGCTGCGATTGGCGCGGTCTTGCGGAAGAATGGGAACGTGCGCTGGACGAAATGCGCGCCGGCCGGCCCATCATTTCCCCGATGGTCGCAACCACTCTTTGCGATGCACCGCAGGATCAGCTTCGTGTCTCGCGGATTTTGGCGGAAACCCGATATCCGCCCGCGCGCACACCACTCTGGAACGGCGAAATCTATCGCCACCCGCGAATCCGGATCGCCTATCTGTCGTCGGACTTCCACGCCCATGCGACCGCGACGCTGATGGCTGGATTGTTCGAGGCGCATGACAAAACCCGGTTCGAAACCTTCGCCGTGTCTTTCGGACCCGAGGACGCCAGTCCCATGCGCCAGCGCCTGGTGCATGCGTTCGAGCATTTCCTGACTGTCGGGGACAAAAACGACACGGAAATCGCGAAGCTGCTGCGCGAGCACGAGATCGACATCGCCATCGATCTGAAAGGTTTCACCGATCAATCGCGCCCCGGCATCCTCACTGCGCGGCCTGCGCCGCTGCAGGTGAACTATCTCGGCTTTCCCGCAACCATGGGCGCACCCTATATGGATTACATCGTCGCGGACCGCGTGGTGGTCCCGCCCGCCAATGCCATCCACTACACCGAGAAGATCGTTTATCTGCCGCATTCCTATCAACCCAATGACAGGACGCGCGCGGCCGGGACACCGCCCACCCGCGCCAGCGAAAATCTGCCGGAAATCGGTTTCGTCTTCTGCTGCTTCAATGCGAGCTACAAAATCCAGCCTGTGATATTCGACATCTGGATGCGGCTCATCCGTGACGTGCCATCCAGCGTGCTGTGGCTTCTCGACGACAATCCGCAAGCCCAGCGCAATTTGAAACGCGAAGCGGCTGCGCGCGGCGTAGACGCGGACCGTCTCGTCTTCGCGCCGCGAAAACCGGTCGCCGAACATCTGGCGCGGCACAGCCTCGCCGATATCTTCCTCGACACGCTGCCCTACAACGCGCACACCACCGCCAGCGACGCGCTGTGGATGGGGCTACCGCTGGTCACATGCCCCGGCACGACATTTCCCGCGCGCGTGAGCGCGAGCCTGCTTTCGGCGATGGGGCTGCCCGAACTGATGACATCCTCTTTGGCGGAATATGAAGAATTGGCGAGGGCGCTGGCGCGCGATCCGCAGCGGCTTGCGGCCATCAGGGCGAAGCTCGCGCGGTCCTGCGAAACTTCGCCTCTGTTCGATGCCGCGCAATACGCGCGTAATCTTGAATCCGCCTATATGACGATGTGGGAACGCCAGCAGCGCGGCGATGCGCCCGCAACCTTCACGGTGGACACTGCCGGCTGATCCCCACGATTATTGCGGGGGTGGGCCCTGGGTGATGCGGACCAGATCGTCCGGGCGCATCCATTTCTTGAACGCGGCCTGGATTTCGGCGGGCCCCAGCGCGATATAGCGCCGTGCGGCCTCTGTCGGCTCGTCGAGCGGCAGGTCCAAATCCCAGCGGCCGGCCAACCCGCGCGCGATGCCGCCGATGCTGGATTCGCCCAACGGTATCTGCCGGAGCATCAGCGCCTTCACACGCTTGAGTTCGTCGGTGCTCACCGGCTCGTCCTGCATCTTCTTCAGTTCCTGCACGATGATCTGATGAGCCTTGGAGACGTTTTGCGGGTCCGACGCGTATTGCACGAAATAATTGCCGCGCGTGCGCCCGGCGTTCAAATCCGAGCCCACGGAATAGACCAGCCCTGCGTTCTTTCTGAGATCGATCGAAAGCCGCGTCGAATAGAAGCTGCCGCCCAGCACGGCGCTGCCCAGTTCCAGCGCGTAATAGTCGGGATGCGAGCGCGTGATCGCCATGGTCTGCGCCAGGATGACGCTGTTCTGCACCCGGCTTTCATCCGGCACGGCGACGAGTTTTGCCTTATTGGGCGGCGCCACCGGCAGATCGATTGCGGGCTTGGGGCCCTCCGCAGTCCAGGCGCCGAAATATTTCTGAACCGCTGCGCGCGCAGCTTCCGGCGTGATGCGCCCGACCACGACGATGGTGGTGAGATCGGGCCGCACGGACTTCTTGTAATAGGCCTTGATGTCGTCGAGCGTGAGCGCGCCGACAGTTTCCGGCGTCGCATCGCGCAAGGACGGATCGTTCGCCGGGAATAGCGCTTCGCGCAGCGAGCGCTGCATCAGATAACCGGGACTCTTTTGCTGTGCTGCGACCACGCGTGCGACCTGCCTCTTGATCACATCCATGGCGGCTTGCGGCAAGGCCGGGTGCAGCTCGTTGTCGGCGAGCAATGCGACGCCGCGGTCGAGATCGCGTGTCAGGACCTGCACGGTGAAATCGGTGCCCGCGCTTTCCTGCGCGCCGATCTCGTCCAGCGCCTCCTGGAAGGCAATGCGGTCGAGCGATTGGCTGCCATAATCGAACAGCTCGCCGAGCACTTGGGACAGGCCTTCCTTGCCTTGCGGCACCTCAACCTCGGGCCGCGTCTTGATGTGGCCGTATACGGTGACCGTGTCGCTGACGTCTTCGGGCTGTACGATCAGAGTGAGCCCGTTGGGAAGCGTGCTGACGGTGGGATGCACACCCGATGCGGGCACCGACAAACGGTTGAGCGCCGCTTCGGCCCAGTCCGGCAATGACGTTGCCTGCGCTTCCCCGAGCGCGATGCTCTCCTGGCCGCCAAAACCACCAGACGCCACCGGACGCCCGCTGCCGCGCGGCACCATGACTGCGGTGATCGCATGGTTGAGGTCGAGATATTTGCGCGCCACGCGGTTCACATCGGCGACAGTGACTTTCTTGATGCGCTCCAGATCTTCGTCCGGAGAGCGCAAGCCGTAGACCGCTACGGCTTCGGCCCAAATCGAGGCAAGCCCGTCGATGGAATTCTTTTGGAATTCCGCCTGACGTTCTTCCTGAATCTTCGCTGCATCCACCAATTCCGCCGGCACCCCATCGCGCAGGATTTTCTGCAGCGTCGTACGCAGTTCGTTTTGCGCGGCCTTCGCGTCGGCATCCGCGGGGTATGAGATGGAGGCGTAGGCCATGCCGACTTTGGGCAGCGGATCGAGCGAGAAGCCCGCCGCCAGCGCCTTACCGGCGGGAACCAGCGCGAAGAGATCGCCGCGCTCGCTGTTCAGCACATCTGAGAGCACCTCCAGGGCCGGAAAATCGGCGCTGTCGAGACCCGGCATGCGCATCGCGAGAACGGCGGCGCCATTGGCATTGTCGGTCGGGATGGAGATCGGGTCGACCGCGACAAGCGCCTTGGGATTGATCGCCGGATGGCTCCCCAGCGTCTTCTTCGGGATGGACTCGAACAGGGTGCGGATCTTCGCCAGCGTCGCTTGGGGGTCGAGATTCCCGACCACCACTAGGATCGCATTGTTCGGCGCGTACCATTTTGCGTAGAAGGCCTTCAGATCGGCCGCCGTCGTTTTCTCGAAGGACGGCCGCGTGCCGAGCGCGTCATGTTCATAAGGCGTTCCCGCAAACATGATCTCGCGCAGTTTCTGGAACATCAGATAATTCGGGCTGGAGACGTCCTGCGCGACTTCCTGCTCGATTGCGCCGCGCTCCTGGTTCCAATCCTTCTGGTCGGCATCGAGCCCCCGCATGCGCGTCGCTTCGATGCGCAGCGCAACGTCGATGTCTTCCGACGGCACCGTGAAAAGATACTGGGTGAGATTCTCCCGGGTATTGGCGTTGAAATTGCCGCCCATGATGCTTCCGATATTGGCGAGCTGGTCGGCGGTCAGTCCCGGGCTGCCGCGGAACATCACATGCTCGAGCGCATGGGCCGTGCCGGGAAAACCGTCGGGGGCGTCATTGGAGCCGACGAGATAATTCACCGACGTGGCGACCACGGGCGCCAGCGTGTTGCGCACCAGGATAATTCGAAGCCCGTTGGCGAGGGTCGCGCGCAGGACGCCCGGCTCATCGGCGGTTGCGGCCGCGCGCGCTTGTGCAGCGGGCGCGGGTGGGATCGAGACGAAATTGGCAATTCCGATGACGGCAAGCGCGAGGCCACCCAGAGCCGCGCCCGCGAAACCGAATTTGCGCGCATTCCGCACGCCTGAATTGCCCATCATGAACTCCCGAAAGGGGTGGTTTGGCGTTCGTTACGCCCCGCCAGCGCCAAGCAAATTATCTTAGCGCGGCTTTGAACCCAGCGTTACAATTCTTTATATTATTCACTTCCCCGTCAGCACCCTGAAGCCCGCGCGCTCCAGAACAGGGCGAGCTTTGCCGCTCTTCAGATAGGCCAGGAATGTCGCGGCGTCGGGCTTGGCGTCCTTGGTCAGCGCCACCGGATAGACAATCGGCTCATGCGTGTTTTCGGGAAACGTGCCGGCCACGCGCACCTTCGGTTCGACGCGGGCATCCGTTGCATAGACGATACCGAGCGGCGCCTCGCCTCGCGCGACATAGGCCAGAGTGGCGCGCACGTCCTCACCTTGAGCGAGATGGTCCTTGACGCTGTCCCAGACGCCAAGGGTGGTCAGCGCGGCCTTGCCGTAGCGTCCGGCGGGGACCGAGGCTATGTCAGCCAGCGCAAGCCGCCCACCCATCAGCGCATCAGCCAGCTTGAAGCCGGGCGCGATGCGCAGCGTGGTTTTCGATCCCGCAGGTGCGATTAGAACAAGGCTGTTGGCCAGAAGATTGGTCCGGGTCGTCCGCGCGATAAGGTTCTTCCGGTCCAGATAATCCATCGACTCGCTGTCGGCGGAGATGAACATGTCGGCGCCCGCGCTCGCTTCGATCTGCTTGGCGAGCGTCATGGAGCCAGCGAACGAGAATTCGGCCCACTTGCCGGTTGCGGCTTGATAATCCTTGCCGATCTGCTGCATGACATCCGTGAGCGAGGCCGCCGCCAGCACGGTAATCCGGTCGCGTGTCTGAGCCTCCGCCGCAAAAGACAGCAGCAGAAGCAGAATCGCGGAAGCGGCCGTCTTCAGCCATCGAACCGGAAACATTTGTGTACCGTTCCGTGTGATATTTCGTTAAATATCACGTCGAGGTGGATAGCGGCAAGCTCTGGACGAAAGCCCGCGCGCCTTGCAACATCACATCCATGACTCGGCTTTCCATCCGCATCGATTTCGAAGGCGCTGAAGCATTCGGCCCCGGCAAAGTGCGTCTTCTGGAATTGATCGACGAGCAGGGCTCCATCCGGGGCGCGGCTGCGGCGATGAGCATGAGCTATCGCCACGCCTGGCTGCTGCTGCAGGCCGTCGAGGATACGTTCGGCGCGCCGGTGATCAGTACAGCCACCGGCGGGGCAAAGGGCGGCGGCGCCAAATTGACGGAACTCGGCAAGACCGTGGTCGCGCGCTACCGTGCGATCGAAGCGCAGGCAGCACAGGCCGCGGCCAGCGAGCTGACGGAACTTTCCAAAGCCGCCGCTGGCGCCGTCCCCGAAGAACGCAACAAACGCCGCGAGCGTAGCCCCCGGTAAGTTATTTCCCGACCATCACGTCGGATGCCTTGATGATCGCGGTGACCTTGTCTCCGGCGGCGAGACCCAATTCGTCCACCGCCTCGTTGGTGATGGAGGACGTGATATGCGCGCCGTTGCCCAGATCGATCCGGACATGGGCGGTGGTCTGGCCCTTATGAACCTCGATGATGGTGCCCTTGAGCTGATTGCGTGCGCTGATCTTCATCTTTGGCTCCTGACGGATGTTGCGGATCGGGAACGCCCGGGCAGAAAACCCGTTTCCCTTCGCCTACGCTCCTCGCCACGATAGCATTCTTCGGCCCACAGGGAATCGTCCATGGCGTTCGGCAAATATGGTGGCGCAGCGCGCTTTTTCTGCCGCTTTGCTGCCGCGGGCCTACGCAGCAGTCGCAGATATTCGCTGCGAGAGCGCCTCGCGATGCTGCCGGTTTCGGGCGCGCCCGTTTCGCATCCGGTTTCGATCCGGTGGGATGAGCACCAGATTCCGTTCATCGAAGCCCAAACAGATGCGGATCTCGCCACCGCGCTCGGAATCGTGCATGCGCATTTGCGCTTGGGTCAGATGGAACTGATGCGCTTCATCGCCAGGGGGCGCGTGGCCGAAGTCACCGGCCATATCGGCCTTCCCATCGACCGGCTATTGCGCACTTTCGACATCGGGCGTGCCGTGCCCGACATCCTTGTGGGCCTGCCCCACGAAACGCGAAACTGGCTCGAAGCCTTTGTGCGCGGCATCAATCATTGTGCCGCGCACGCGCCCGCGCTTCCGCGTGAATTCGCCCTTCTCGGTCTGAAACGAGAGTTGTGGGACCTCCGCGATATCGTGCTGCTGGGACGCCTGGTCGCCGCCGACGTGAATTGGATCGTATGGTTGAGGCTGTTCAAATTCCGCAACCTTCCAGGATGGCCGGAGGTTTGGCGGCATTTGCTTCGCCACGACACGCTCTCCTTCGAGAGCGGGAGCGATGCGGGCGATCTTGGACGCAGCTTCGCGGGCGCGGCGATCCGCTCCGGGAGCAATTCCTACGCTGTCGCGGCCGCGCGGAGCGAAAGCGGCGGAGCGTTGATCGCCAACGATCCGCATCTTTCGTTCATGCTGCCCAATGCATTCCTGCTCGCCGGATTCCAGTCACCGTCCTACCATGCGGTGGGCATGATGGTGCCGGGTATTCCCTTCATCGGCATCGGCCGCAATCCGGCAATCGCCTGGGGCGGAGCGAGCCTGCATGCGGCCAGCAGCGATCTTGTCGCGGTGCCAAAGGGCGCGTCCTTGCGGAGCCGCGAGGAGCGCATCGCGGTTCGCGGCGAAAAAGATACGATCCTCCACATTCGCGAATCGGCGTGGGGACCGGTGATCAGCGATTTGCCCGCGCTGCGTAGCCAGGAAACGCTGGCGCTGCGCTGGATGGGCCATCGGTCCAGCGACGAGTTTACCGCCATGCTGCGGGTGAACCGCGCACGCAATTGGGAGGAGTTCCATACCGCATTCGACGGTTACGCCCTACCCGGCCTCGAGATGAACTGTACGGAGGTATCGGGCGATATCGGCCAGTTGATGGCGGCGAAACTGCCACGACGGAGAAACGCCGAATCCGACGACATGGTGAGCCAGCCGGACAATGGCTGGGACACGCCCATGACAAGCTGCGATTTGCCCTGTCGCTATCAACCTGTGGAAGGGTTTCTCGCATCGGCCAATGCGCGCCCCGACAATTGCGGCGCCATTGTCGGCTTTCATTTCTCGCCGCCAAATCGCGTACGGCGATTACGGGAGCTGCTTGGCGGACACAGGATATTGTCCTTATCCGCGCTGATGACGATTCAGTGTGATTGCCATCTGTCCGAAAGCCTCACCCAGCGCGATCAAATTCTGTCCTGGCTTCAGGGCGCAGGACACGGCGCACGGGAGAAGCAGTTCCGCCGGGCGCTGCGGAATTGGAACGGCGATTACGACGCATGCTCGCATGGCGCTGCCGCTTTTGAGCTTCTGTTCGTCCATCTCGCACGTGCCATGGTGTCCGTCACCCGCCGAGCGGCCTATGATGCCGCCTGGGGAACGCGCGCGCTCATCTGGGCCGACATCATGGCAGCGCCGGCCGAGACGCGCGCCGATGCGCTTGGGCGTGCCGTCGTCCACGCCGCGCGCGATTTTTCTAAAGCCTCCGAATGGGGCGCGCGCCATCGCCTGCGGCTCGCTCACCCGTTCGGAATGATTCCGCTCCTCGGACGCCGCTATCGGCTGGCCGATATTCCCGCATCGGGCACATCGGAGACGCTGATGACGACCGCGCACGGCTTGACCAACAAGCGCCATCACGCGCGTTACGGTTCGGTTGCGCGGCACATCTCGGACCTGTCCGACCCGGACGCCAATCATTTCGCGCTGTTGGGCGGCCAGGACGGTTGGTTCGGAAGCATCAATTTCTCCGATCAAATGACGCTGTGGCGCCGCGGTAAATATGTGCGCTTGCCGCTGACCCCGGCAGCCGTGCGCGAACGCTTCACCCATCTCACGGTGCTCGCGTCATGATCGACGCAACCCCCCTGCTCAGGCTTTATGCGCGCGCGCGCGCCAGCGAACTCGATCATCAGGACGCCGAGGACGCGCAGCGTGGACAACTCTTGAGACTTCTTCGTCATGCCGCGAACACGCGCTTCGGCATCGACCATGGATTTTCTGCGATCAACGGCATTACCGATTTTCAGGCAAGCGTGAAACTTCGCCGCTACGAAGACATGTGGCGCGACTATTGGCAAAAGCCGTTTCCCCGCCTTGTCGATTGCAGTTGGCCTAAAACCATCCCTTATTTCGCGCTCAGTTCCGGCACCACCAGCGGTACAACGAAATATATTCCGTATACGGAAGACATGCATCGCGCCAACAGCCGCGGCGCCAAGGACATGCTGGTGCATCATCTGCGCAACCGGCCCGCGAGCCATTTGCTCGGCGGCAAGAATTTCATGCTCGGCGGCAGCACCGATCTCACGAAGCTCGCGCCCGGCATCGAAGCGGGAGATCTTTCGGGGATCGTGGCGGCCAGGTTTTCACGCTGGACACGCGGCTATATCTATCCGCCGCGTGCGCTGGCACTGATCGCCGATTGGGATACGAAGATCGACGCGCTGAGCCGCGGTATATTGGACGAGGACATCCGCTCCATTTCAGGCACGCCGAGCTGGCTGCTGATCTTCTTCGAGCGGCTGTTCGCGCTCAGACCCGAGCGGGAGCCGAAATTCCACGCATTTTTCCCCAATCTCGAATTGATCGTCCATGGCGGCGTGAATTTCGCGCCCTATCGCGCCCAGTTCGACACGCTTCTGCAAGGCACCCATGCGGAAACCCGCGAAGTCTATGCCGCCAGCGAAGGCTTCATCGCGTCCGCCGACCGCGGTCCTGGAGAAGGCATGCGGTTGGTCACCGACAATGGATTGTTCTTCGAATTCGTGCCCGTGGAGGAATTGGCGTCCGAAAATCCGGCACGGCATTGGGTGGCGAATTTCGAACTTGGCGTGGATTACGCCATCGTTGTTACAAGCTGTGCCGGGCTGTTCGCCTATGTGGTCGGCGACATCGTGAAATTCGTCGATCGTTCACCGCCGCGCCTCCTGGTGACGGGGCGCACGTCCTACACGCTTTCGGCTTTCGGCGAACATCTGACGGGCGATGAAATCGAGGACGCGGCCGGAATAGCGGCGAACGCAATCGGCGCCGCCATCGCGGATTTTTCGGTGGGCGCCGTTTTTCCGGACGCGCATCATAGCCGCGGCGTCCATCTTTACATCGTCGAGTTCAGCGGCCTCTCGCCCAACATCGACGCCGCGCGGCACTTCATCGATACAATCGACAGCGTCCTAAGCCGGCGCAACGACGATTATCGCGTCCACCGTTCGGGCGGATTCGGGCTCGACCCGCCGCGCTTGCTCAGCGTCAGGCGTGGCACATTCGCGGCATGGATGAAATCCCGCGGTCAGCTCGGCGGGCAGCACAAGGTGCCGCGCATTATCGCCAACCCGGAACTATTCCAATCGCTACGGGATTTTGTTGAAAACGCTTTGTGAAAAAGCCTATGCCGCGCGAACCGGTTTGGTGGATTTTGCGCGCCGCGTCGGCGTGTTTTCACCCGAGAGCAAATAGCGGCGATAATCGTCGAGATCGCCGTCAAAGGGTTCGACCCGGCCATCGGCGACCAAAAGGAAGCTGTCCGCGGTGGCCTCCAGTAAGCGCCGGTCATGGCTGACCAGGATTACCGCGCCGTCGAAATGATTCAGCGCGTTCAGCAATTCGGAACGCGCATCGATATCGAGATGATTGGTGGGTTCGTCCAGAATCAGCATATTGGGCTTGTCCAGCGTGGCGAGCGCGAGCATCAGCCGCGCGCGTTCGCCGCCCGATAGATTCGCGACCTTGGTCGTCGCCTTGTCGGCGGAAAATCCGAAGCCGCCCAATTGCGCGCGCACCTGCTCCATCCGCAGATTGCGGCGCAGATGCGCCAGCGTTTCGATAGGAGTGAGGGCGCCATCCAATTCTTCCAATTGGTGCTGGGCGAAATAGCCAGGCACCCATTTGCGCGCCCGCACCAGCTCGCCATCCATCAGGGGAAGCTTGTCGGCCAGCAATTTGGCCAATGTCGATTTTCCGTTGCCGTTCTTGCCCAGAAGCGCGATGCGATCATCGGGATCGAATCGCATGGACATATGCGTGAGGATCGGCTTGCCGGCTTCATAGCCCACCGATGCGTTATGCATGGTAATGAGCGGCGGACTTGCCTCGACCGGTTTGGGGATGCGGATGGGCGCGACATGTTCATCGACGGGAAGCTCGATGGTCTGCATCTTGGCAAGCATCTTCATGCGGCTTTGCGCCTGGCGCGCCTTGGACGCCTTGGCTTTGAAGCGATCGACAAAGGCCTGCATGTGTTCGCGCGCCGCTTCCTGCTTCTTGGCAAAGGCCGCATCGAGTGCGCGCTTGGCGGTGCGCGTGGCGACAAACACATCGTAGCCGCCGGTATAAAGCGTGAGCTTACCGCGTTCGAGGTGCAAGATGAATTCGGCGGCGGTGTTCAGGAGGTCTCGGTCATGGCTGACGATCAGAACCGTTCCGCGATAACGGCGCAGGAAATCCTCCAGCCACAAAACGCCCTCGAGGTCGAGATAGTTGGTGGGCTCGTCCAGCAACAGCAGATCGGGGCTCGCGAACAGAATTGCGGCGAGCGCCACGCGCATCCGCCAACCACCGGAAAATTCGGAGCAGGGACGCAATTGTTCTTCGGCGGAGAAACCGAGACCGGCAAGAATGGAGGCCGCACGCGCCGGCGCGGAATATGCGTCGATATCGTCGAGGCGCGTGTAGATATAGCCGAGCGCATGCGGCTCGGTTTCCGTCTCCGCCGCGAGCAACAGCGCGCTGCGCTCCGCATCGGCCGCCAGAACGGTGTCCAGGAGGCTGTCGGCACCGCCCGGAGCTTCCTGCGCCACAGCGCCGACCTTCCATTCGCGAGGCCACGCAATCTCGCCGCCATCGGGCGCAAGCTGGCCCAGGATCACCTTCAGCAGCGTGGATTTGCCCGCACCGTTACGGCCGACAAGACCGACGCGCCGTCCGGGCGGCAGATTGGCGGTCGCTCCCGCGATGATCTCGCGGCCGGCGATGCGGACGGTAACATTATCGATGCTCAACATGGCGGCAATGGTCCAAACAAGAGTACGGCATCGCGGGGTGTACGCTTCGCGATTTCGACGTGCGTCGATGTCAGAAAGAAAGGTGACCTAACGGCTTTTGCCCGCCAATACCACCCTATTGTGCGACAAATCGTTAATCGAGCGGCATCCGGAAGGTGAACCGCGTTTCCCCGGGCGATGAGTGGGCCGTCAGAGTGCCGCCATGCGCGCGGGCGATTTCCGAAGCGATGTACAGGCCAAGTCCCAGGCCTTTCTGATTCGGCCGGACGTGACCGCGGGAAAACGGTTCGAACAGTCGTTCCATCGCGGCGGGCGGAATCGGCTCGCCGGCGTTCGACACCGAAAGCTCGAACATGCCGCCGCCGGTGGTGCCGCGCACCACCACCGGAGAGCCGGGCGTTCCATAGCTGAGAGCATTACCGACGAGGTTGGAGAGCAATTGCGCCACACGCGTGCGGTCGCATGTGACGGGCCGGTTCAGATCGAATGCGGTTTCGACGACCCGGTCCGGCCATACCGCGCGCAATTCGCCCACTACCTGCGCAAGGACCGGTTCCAATGGCTCCGAGGAATCGCGTTTCAGCGCGAAGCCTCCACCCAGCCGCGCCCGCGCCAGATCCAGCACGTTGTCGATCAGGCCCGACATGCGAGACACGCTGTTCTGCACCAGACGAACAATGTTGACAGCTTTCTCGTCCAATGGAATGCGCAGCAGCATCTTCGCCCCGGCATCGATCGCCGCCAGAGGATTGCGCAGATCATGGCCGAGAACGGCGATGAATTGTTCGCGCAGTTCAGCCTGCCTGCGTTCACCGCGCAAATTGGCATCGCTAGAAGCCAGTGTTTCGATCGCATCGAGATGAAAGCCGATGAGTTCGGCGAAGAGCTTGAAAGTCCCCACGATTTCCGGCGTCTTCAATAGGCGCGGTCGCGGATCGATCGCGCACAACGTCCCGAAAAATCGTCCATCGCGCAGCATGATCGGCATCGAGATGTAGCTTAGAAAGCCATATTTGGCCGGCGTGTGATGCGTGCAATAAACATCGTCCGTGGCGACATTGTCGATAACGATCGGCTCCTTGTGCTGCCGGATCTCGTTGCAGAGCGTGGTTTCTATCTGCAATTCGTCGCCGGGCTTGAGGCCGAACTGGATATCGTCCTTCACGCTGCAGGCGATCCAGCGGTCTTCGGTGACCCGCGCCACCGCCGCGAAACCCATGCCGGTGAGACGGCACGCGACATTGAGAATGCTGGGCACGGCCGCTATCTGATTGATGGCGGCGATATCGGCTTGAAAATCAGACGTCATTGTCGAACCATCGTGCGTGCAGAGAAATCCTTATCGGAAGCGCAAGCCACCATGACTTCCGGCCCAAGGCCACTCGGGAAGATCCACCATTTTATATACACATAGGGCGTCGAAGTCTCCCGGCGTACCGAGTCGGTGTGCCCCCCGGATCGACTTCGTGCGTATCTTGAAGGTGGAGCGTGTCGCTCAATGCGGCCCGCGCTTCATGTACAATTTCACCGCGCCAAGGTCCGCCGATTCAATCGCCAATATCGATTGGCCGGTGAAAATTCTTCTCGATCGTGGTGAAACCGGACACCAGCTTGCCGCTGTCGTTGCGATTGGCGTTTGCCATCACGAACTGACCCGGCTTCACCTCCGCCATGCTTTCGGTCTCGTTGCGGTAGTGCACGATGTTGTTTGAAAGCTCGACCTGCATTTTGCCGCCGTTTTTCTGCAAATCGACGGTGACCTTAACGCCATTTGCGGTTGGCTCGGCCGCGGTCACCACGCCGAGATAGCGCGTTGCATTGGGGTTGGTTACCATCTTGCGTTGCTCAGGCGCATTGGCGCCATGCGCGAATGCCTGGGTGTGCGCCTGAATTGGCTTGCCCATCTCTTCGTCGATCGCAATCACGTCCCCTGCTTTGATGGTTCTCACGTCAAGAGGTTCATTGGAGACGATGCGCCCCTGCGGCGCGAGGTCGAACGAGATCGTATGACCGTCGCGGTTCGTCACCGTAAGCGACCGCCCCTCGACGCTTACGATCGGCCCGTAAATGCGAACCGGCACGTTCTGGGTCATTGCCGGCACAGCACAGCACAGTGCCAGCGCTGCAAACGCACAAACTCTGCTCCACATGAGCGCTTCCTCTATTTATCAAATTCCGATGGAGATTAGATTTTCACATCGGCGGCTTCAATCCCACGCAGCCGGCCCATGCAGCCGTAATGTCTTGGAGCCACAACAGCCGATCAGCAACGCTCGCCGGCGTGCATCTTAATCTGTGTGCGGGGTGCGGTATATTGCCGGCAATGGTCATTCACGCCGGTGTGCCGTTCGACCCCCGGTGAATGCGAGCTTTCCTGCCAGCACTTCGCCGCTGGCGAGGCGGCTTGCGGAATATGTCAGAAATCCGGCTTGTCGGCGGTTGGAACGTGATAGTCGGTCGATGCGAGATTATTTCTCGCTCCCACAAAATTGCCTTCCTGGCAGATGTCCTCGGCCATGCCCACATGCCCCTCTTCAACCTCACCGCGGTCCTCATGGTAGGGGTCGTAGCGCCTGATGCCTTGCCAAGGTTTTTCGAAGGTGCCCGGATCCTCCGCCGTCACGTGGATTTCCAGCTTCTTGCCGCCTTCGATCAGACGAATCCGTTCGATGACATGCAGTTTCTCGGTGTGCGGGGTGCGGAAATTGTCGGCAAAAGTCTTGTCGTTCATGCCGGTCGTGTCGACGACGAGGGTGTCGCCTTCGTAATGGCCAACCGATTCGCCGTAGTAAGTGGGTTTCAGATTGGTGCTATGGGGCACGTTCAAATAAACATGCCGCGCGAACTGTTCGCCTTGATTGGCGATCAGCACCTCCTTCGGCGACTGAATGATGAAGAACGGGCCGCCCGAGTTCCAGATCGCCGGAACGCCGTAGGGCCGGCAGGATGAACCCGGTGTGTAGGCGATCTTTCCGGCAAGCACCTCCTCATTGTCCTTTTTCATAATGTCCTTGGCCCACTGTTTGATATTGGGATTGGTGAGGTCCGAGATGCGGAAGGTCGGCTGCGTGCCGAGGCGCTGGGCGTCCACGTTGTGAATATAGGGGTGCGTCGTATCGTTTCCGGTGGGTTGGGGCGCACCGGGAACTGGAATGAAAATCTCGCCACCGCGAGTTCTCCAGCTCCTGCCGTCCGCGGCAAAATTGGGGATTGCACTGGGCGTTTGCGCCGCCGCGCCGGCAACGAGACTGACGGCAAGAACGGCCGTGCCGACACCAAACAACATCGAAGCGAATTTGGACATGGTTTGCTCCTTCTGCCTCTCACGCGCAAACGTGCGGATACGAAATACACGGCAGGGCGCCGTTCAACCGGCCCGATACCGCACTTTGGTTCACTCCAAAACCATCCATAGGCGCCCGAATCTCGAACGGCCCCCTGCGCACTCCAAATCAAATATTTTCGTTCCGTTTGAGCCTCGCATTACCAGGCCTTGGTCAGGATGAGTCCGAACGTGCGCCCCAGATCGCTTTTCGTAACGTCGAAGGCCGCGGGCGCGGAGCCCGCCGCGATTTGGTATTCGAAAGAGGGCAGCTTGTTCATGAGATTCTGGACTACGAACTGGATGCCGATATTCTTGAGATAGTCATTTTGCGGCAAATCGCCTGTCGTGTATCCGATCGAGAAATCGAATGTGTAGTAGGACGGCTCCAGGCCCGTGTAATTGCTGATGGCGCACGGAAGTGCCCCGCCGCCGACCGTGCCGCCGGCCGTGAGGCACTGCAAATTGACATTGGGCGGCGCGTTTTGGGTGTTGTAGTAGTGTCCGGTGTAATTGACAAATCCCGTGGCTGACCAGGGGCCGTTGCTCCAGCCCACCCGGCCCCGGTATCGCATCCTGGGGCTTGTTGTAACGCCCGCCTGCGCAACACCGCCGACGGTACCCGCGTCCGTGTGGAAATCATCAACGATCGCCGGATTTGGAAGTTCCGGCGTCGGATTATTCACCTCGTACTCGTGCAGGTAATATGTGCCGGTTATGCCCGCGTTCCACGCGCCGAGATCACCCGCGTCGTAGTCATAGCTGGCGCTGAAATCGATGCCCTCCAGCTTGATCCAACCGAAATTTCCGATCGCGCCATCATTGATCCAAAGTATGGAGGTGAGCGAACCCGGCGGCACTGCGTTCTGGGGATCGTTGAGCACGGCGCTAACCATCCTTTCGAACTCGGGACAGGCAGCCGGCTTGTTGTTGTTGCTGCATCCGGCCACGTCGATACCCGCCTTGGCGATATCCGTAGGCACAATGTAAGAGAAACCGAGTGCCGGATTGTTGACCGTGGAATTGCTCGGATTGCCGAACTGCGTCAGCGCGTTGCTGATCTTCACCTGATACCAGGTCACCTGGAGATCGAGCCCCTTGAGAAAGTTCGTCGGGGCGAATTCTCCCGTGAGCGTGTAGTTCGTCGCGGTCTCGGGCCGAAGCGCGGACTGAGCGGTATTCACATAGGCGCGGAAGCCATCCTTGAGCGCGACGCCGCCGGTGGAGTACGTGCCTAAGCCGCTGGGATTGGCCCGAGCGCCACAAATCGTACCCGCTGTGCCGGCGTTTCCGACGACACCAGCCCAACCGACGTAACCCGCTCCGGGATTCAACAACCTGTCGGTTAGAGAACCCGGTCCCGCGCTGCAGTCGAGGCTGACGGTGCGGTTTGACACGAAATTCGGAATATTGATGCCGGAGATGATGTTGCCCACGATAGCGGATTGTTCGGCGAAACTTGGCGCGCGGAAGGACGTGCCCCAATCGCCCCGGACGAACAGTCCCATATCCCGCGAAATCGTCCAATTGAAGCCGATTTTGGGATTACTGGTGCCGCCGACGTCGCTGTACTGGTCGTGACGCCAGGAGGCTTCGATTTCCAGTGCATTGATGAGCGGAATCGAATTGGCCTCACCGACGATCGGGATATTGAGCTGTGCGAATATGGCCCAGAATTGCGTGCCCTTGGATTCCTGCAGGAGAGGCGTCAACAGGGACGCCACCTTGGTGTTGTCAAGCTGCGAGTATACCCATCTTTCGGAGGTATAGGTGGCGCCGATGGCGGCTTTGACATCGCCGCCGGGCAGCGAAAACAGCGGGCCGTCAAAATTGACACCCTTTTCATTGAACCAGAAACTCGTCGTAGAAAGTCTTCGACCCGTGACGTAATCGAGCGTTGACTGCGCGTTGCAGTCGAGCGAGCGCGGATCGCAGAACAGGTTCAGATAGGGAAGCGTCGCGGGCTTGGTCCAGGTGCCGATCGCCGGGGCCGTTCCCGCTGCAAATCCGGCAGGTATCGTCCAACCGAGCGCGGCCGATACGGCATTCGGATTGACCGCGTGGGTATCGGTACGCGTACCGTTGAAGGTCTCGGAATAATAAATGCGTCCTTGCCAGTCGCCGGGCAAATCAAAATTCAGTCCGAGCAAGTAGCGATCGGCGAGTTCACTGGCCGTCGTGAGGGGCGGGACTTCCAGTCCGATATTGTAGTTGACCACCAGATTGTTGGGCGCACCGCCGGTCGGATAATAAGGATTGCGGGTCGGAACTTGGACCTGCAGATCCTGAGTCGAGGCCGGCGACTGATTGGCGAGATTGAGAAATTCCGCCCGTCGATTGCTGTAATACCCTTCGCCATAGAAGGATATATCTTTGGTGAGGCGCTGATCGACCGTCAACACAGCAGCGTTGTGCTGCTGGGCCGCGTCGTACCAGCCGATCGAGTAGGGATTGATTTCGTTTGCCGTGCCGGCCGCGGTATTGGTCGCTCCGCCATTGGCCGAAGTGCCGACGTTCGCCCAGTTGATAAGGCCGGGGCCGCTGCTGGGCGCAAGTGGTCCCAGCCCCCCGTTCAGGGAGGAATTGAAATTGGCGCCAGCCCCGGCCGGAAGGGCAAAGCAATTGGTACAGCCCGTTCCCAACCCTCTGAGGCTGCTCGGCGCCGGAACGCCAACCGAGATCGTCGCGGGGATCGAAGAGGCTATCGGCGTTCGGTTGTCGAGGCCCCACGGACTGAAATCGGGCGTGAAATTCGAACGGTCCTTGCCCTTGAGCGGCGAAGAATCCGACCACTCGTAGGTCAGCGTTACATCGCCGCCGTCCCAGGTCCGGCCCCAGAGCTGGGACGCCTGGTATTGCGTTTTGCCGTCCGCGACGGTGGCGCGAAGCTGTGTGATCGCACCGTCATACCCCCGCTTAAGGAGGATGTTCATCACGCCGCTGACGGCATCGGAACCGTAGGTGGCCGACGCACCGTTCGCTAGAATGTCGACGCGATCGATCGCGAGCGAAGGAATGATGGATGGATCGCGCTGGCCGGAGTGCTCGCCTTGTGGCGGAACGCGATAACCGTCCACCATCATCAGAGAGCGGACGGGGTATCCCCCAACCGAATCAAGACCGCGGAGATTTACCGAATTCTCCCTGGCGATATTACCACCGTTGTTCGTGCCAACGGCCCCCGGCGTGACGACAAACGCGGGAATAGTCTTGAAAAGGTCCGCGGTCGTCAGCGCGCCGCTCACAACAAAATCCTGCGGCCCAACATTGGTAACAGGGACACCGACTGAAGCAGCGCCGCGAATTAACGAGCCGGTGACGAGAACCTGTTCCGGGGCATCTGCCGGCCCGGCCTGAGACGTTTGCGTCTGCGCCTGAGCATAGGCTGCGCCCGAGCTTGCTATGGCCAGCAATGATGCCGAGCCCAGAAGAGATGCGATTTTCGATACTCTCGGATCCATGCTCCGTCTCCCCCGCCTTTTCGTTGAAAGGCAAAAACATCACGAAACCCGGCGCCCTCGGGGCAGCTGGTGCGCGGCAACGATATTTTGGTTAGTCCCCACCTCGGGATCACCTGCCCCCCCGGGCAGATAGACTACCGCCGACGATGAAACTGTCTTGCAACAGGCTGAGGAGGTCAATCGATTTAGGAGCCCATATTAAATCCTTTTAGGAGCCATATTAAAAATACACTCATCAGAAACCCGTATTCCGGTTGATACTGGACAATCACGCCGGCCGCCATCAAACCGGATTTCTGAAGCGGAAAAAAATCAGCCGGATTAGAGCACTGCGGAAGCGAGGGAGAGATTTGATGAAACGGCAGGCACTGTTCTTCAGCATCGTTACGGCAGCAACGCTTGCTTTGCCCGCATTTGCCGCCGATGAGGGTATTACCGGCGTCCAGTGGGGCAGAAATTCCAAAGATTTCGACGGCATGCCATCCGGACCGAAACCGCTGAGAAATTTGAACCGCGATGCAAACGGCGTGGCCGACGACCATGCACTGGTAGGCGATTATCGCAATCCGATTTTGACGCCGTACGCCGCCGCGATTGTGAAGCAAAAAGGCGAGGAAGCACTTGCGGCGGGCTTTACCACGCCGAAGGAACAGTGCCGTCCGTTAGCGCCGCCCTTCAGCGCGGCCATACAGTTCGATTTCCAGATCCTGCGTAAGAAAAGTGGCGACCTGACGATTGTTTATCACGCAGACAACCAGGTTCGGCACATTCGCATGAACGGCACGCACCCAGCGAAGGTGGCGCCTACGCCGATGGGCGATTCGATCGGTCATTGGGAAGGCGATGCGCTGGTCGTCGATACCGTTGGGGTCAAGTCCGATAAGTTCACAATGGTGGACCGTTTTGGCATACCGCTGACGGAGGCGATGCATGTCGTGGAGCGTTATCGGCCGATCGACGGGGCGCGCGCCAAGGCGGATCTGACCAAATATGAGGAGAGCGAGGGCGTCGTGGGTGGCAGAACCAATGGCTACAATCCCGACACCAAGCTGACAGGGCTGCGGCTCGAAATCACGATGGAAGACCCGAAGGTGTTTACTCAGCCTTTGACCGGCGTCGTCACCTACCGGCGCCTGACGTTCGGTTGGCGGGAGGACGTCTGCGCCGACAATCCGGTCGAACATTACAAAGACGAGTGGATCGGTCTGCCCACCGCGGGCCACCCGGATTTCTGAGCTGAAAACCTGTCATCGTTCACACCGCGCAATCGTGCTTCCTTGCTGGATCCACTGCTCCATTGTCGCAGCGTGCTGCCGGTGAGGATTGATGCCGATCAAATTGCCGGACGTAGCGATGTGGCAAACGGCGACGTGTACCGATGACGAACTCGCGGCTATAAAACACCATCGTCATTCATAATTTAGGAGTCTTCTTGCAATGAGTGCCAAAGTTGTTCACGTCGCGATTGCGTCGGATCATTACGCGATCAACGCGCGCTTCTACGAATCCCTCTTCGGCATGAAGCCGTCGAGCAAACCGAGGCCGTCACGCTCCGTTGTCGTCGGAGATGGCTATGTCGGGCTGAATTGCATTCCGCGGCGTGAAGGGCGCTGTTCGGGGATCGATCATTTCGGGATCGAGGTGGACGATCTGGAAGATACGATCGCGCGCATCCACAAGTTCGATCCCACACTGGAGGCGGTGAAGCGGCCCCCGATCCGCCCGTTCGCGGCTTACAGTGCGCATGATCCAGACTGCAACGTGTTCGATCTGTCGCAGCGGAATATTGGCGTCCAGAAAGACGTCTATGCCGAAAACGACGGCGAGACGCGGCCGCGCCGCATCAGCCATATTGCGATTCGTACGCGGCAGGCAGAAAAATGCGCGCAGTTCTATGCAGACGTGTTCGGGTTAGCGCCGCAGAACCGTCAGGACGAGAATTTCTACCTCAGCGACGGGCGCGTCACGCTGATGATCATTCCGTGGAAGATCGGCGATTATTATGGGCAGGACCCCGCGCGCACAGGGCTGGACCATATCGGATTCAAAGTGGAATCGGTCGAGCAGGTGAAGAAGGATATGGAATTCCTGATAGGCGAGAATCCGCTCATGCATGGGCGGCCCCTGGGCTATGGCCCGGAAGGCGAGTCCCGGCTGAAGCTGTTCCAAAAATGCCCGCTCGGTTGCTTCCATCTGACCGATATTGAAGGCGCGCTCATCGACGTGGGGGAGTGAGCGAATTTTGCGTTAAAATGTTCGGCCCGGTGTACCGCTGGGCCGGTTTGCGCCGGCGCGCAGACCTCGCTTTGAACGCGGGAGGCCGCGCGCGATCACTGTAGTCGCTTCAGATTTCTCCCTGGCGGCCGGCGCGGTTCATTCCATTCCAACAGAACGTCCAAGAATGTACGGCTCTGCGCGTTATTTTCTGGTCAGCTCTTCATAGGTTGTTTCGGTGAACGTCTGGAACCGATTGGCTGACTTTAGCGGCTCTCCGAAAGCCTGCTTGATATCATCGAGCGATTTGCCTTGTTTCACGAGATCGGCGATCCGTGCGCGTTTCGCTTCCGCATTCGCAAGACTCTGGCGCACCTGCTCTCTCGTTCCAGCGCCCGCGTGGCCGCGAACATACGTATCGGCATCGAGATCCACGAGCGCGGAGACGAATTTGATCCAGCCTTCTGAGCTGCCGTTCTTGAAAAGGTGAATGGTCGGATCGCCGTCGCCGATGAGATCGCCGCTGGCGACGAGCTTATAATCGGGAAAATAGACAGCAAGATCGCCGCTCGTGTGGGCGGGCGCGATATGGATCAGCGTCATTTTAACACCCTCGACGGTGATGGATTCGCGCATTTGCGTGATGATTTTGTTGGGCAGGTATTCCTTGGGAGGCGATTGAAGCCCACCCGCAGCCAAATCCTTTTCGATTTCCTTTTTATCGTTCTCGTGAGCGATGACGGTCAAATTTAAACCCTTGGGAAAGCCCCCTAGGCCGCGCACATGGTCTGGATCGCTGTGGGTGAGGATAACCGTCGTAATGGGTTTATTCGTCAGCTTTCCAACTTCATCGACGAGTTGCTTGCCATCCGGCGGCCTGTTTTTTGCGTCAACGACGATAACGCCATTCTGGCCGATGATGATGGTGGACGCGCCGCCGCCGCCCTCGGCCATGTAAATGTTGTCTTTGAGCTTCGTTACGGTCAGTCCCGGATCGGGCACCTGAGCAAATGCCGGCATACCGAAAAAAGCCAATACCGTAACGGTGAATAGACCGGCCGTTCGAGTTCGCATGATGGACTCCATTTTGAGTTGCTTCAGCTGGCGCATTTCGTCCGGCAACATTGTCCTTCAAAAATCAGGCTTTGATGCTGTCGGTAAGCGAAAGAACTTTCCCGTAACGGGATTGTTCGCCGCTTCGGCGCAGGCTGCTTCCGCAAGCGGGTCGGAAGCTCGTCTGTATTTTGTAATGGCGGACCATGTGGCCGTGAATGCTTTCGGATCGTCATAGGTCAATGTTCCCTCGAGGGTCTTGCCATCCGAAAGAACTTTATATCGCTCGATCAGATGGAGATCGGAGCTGTGCGGCGTTCCGTAGCGGTCGATGAGGGATCGGTCGTTGAAGCCAATCGTGTCGATAACGAGCGTATCGCCTTCATAGCGGCCAACCGATTCGCCATACCAAGATGGTGCCGGATTTTTCGTGTGCGATCGATTCAGATAGACGCGCCGGACCTCGTGGTCGCGCGCATATACGATATAGACAGTCCGCTGTGTCTGAATGAAATAGTGTTGGTCGGCCCACAACACCGCCGCAGGCCCGCCAGGCCAGCAATTGCTCTGAGCCCAAAACGGATCTTCACCTCGGATAGCGGTTTCCGCTTCGCTTTTTAGGATGCCCGCGGCCCATGGCGTAAGAATGGGACTTCGGTAATCGCCGATCCAAGGCCTCGAGGTGTTCCTGCGATGCGCTGCGTCGACGCCAAATCCAAAATGCGAATACCCCGCCAGATCGCCTATCGGCCCCGGGCCAGCCTCCGGGTCCAGCAGGCCAGTCGCATTTGTGCTTTCCCAGCTTCCGGAAAAATCGGGATAATCGGGGGAGGGGCTTTGCGCTGCCGCCGCACTCACAGCCAAGAGCACGACCAGGCCCAAAAGAAATACCCGTTTTGATGTCTTAGGTTTCATGGCCGCCCCCGGTGCCAATAGCATTGGTGTCGCGCGCAACGGAGCGTCCGCGTCGCATATTCATTCGGTTAGAAATCCGGATGGTTCGCCATGGGCAGGCCGATCCACTCATCTTTGTAATGCTCGATTGGATTGTCGGCGCAGACGTATTCCCGCCAACCGAAGGTCAGGGGCAGGTAGGTGACGACGGCGGTCAAAGGCTGGGTAAACACCTTCGGGTCCTCCATCGTGACTTCCAGCCGCAATCCCTTCCGATTGGGATCGGGGGTGTAGCCATTGGTTCTGCCACCGATGACGCCCTCGGTTTTTTCATACGCGGCGATATCCGCCTTGGCACGGGCGCCCTCGATCAACCGATAGCGCTCCACGACATGCATCAATTCGCTCTGCGGTGTGCCAAAAAGATCCGACGATATGAACGCGTCGGTCTTTATCCCAACGGTATCGATGACCAGCATGTCGCCTTCCCAATGACCGATCGAATCGCCCATTGCCGAAGGCGCCAGTTTCGCGGGGTGCGTGCCGTTCATCCGGATGTGACGAACCTGGTTGTCTACGTGATACACAATGGTCAGGTCGCCATCCTTCTTCGGCAGGATATGAAAATCGAATTGAACGGCGGCGGTCAGTGGCGGCGCTATCGTGCGGCACTGATCCTCAGAAGTGGAAAAGCCTCCCTCAGCAATCGCTTGTTCGCCCTTTTTCTTCAAAGCCGCGGCTGCTTCCGGCGTCAAAATCGGATTGCGATAATCGCCCACCATTTGGCTGCTGTTGGCCACGCCATCGAGATGGCGGCTCAAATTTTTCACGGGTTGCGGTCCGGATGGCATGCCCCCGAAATTGTAGGAATTCCTGCCCCATTGGACGCCTGTGATACCGTCACCGGCGGCAAATGCGGGCACAGCAAACATTGCCGCTGTGAGGATGTTGAAGAACAGCGCCTGCCGTTTCATCGCACCCCCCTCTTGGGATCGCCCTTCCCGTGCAGCAGATTGTCTGCCGCTGCCAATCAGACTGTCTGGCAATAATTAGAGGAGATCAATCAATTTAGGAGATATATCAAAATTTTTTAGGAGATATGTTAAAGCCATTCGCTCATAAGCGGGTGGCTCGCCGTTCATGCGGCAATAAAATCTGTCGCAGCGAACACTCCGGACAAAAATAACGCTGCAACCGCCTTTCCGGAAAAATCCCGATTTAAAAATCTGGCGTGCCGGCAGTTGGAACCGCGACGTCTTTCTCAGTGCCGTATTTGCGCGGGTTCTCAGCGCAAACGTCCTCTCCCCAGATCTGCGGATTCACGCGCTCATATGTAATCGTCGCGGACCAGGGTGTGGTGAACACAACGGGATCCTCGACCGTAAACCGCAGCTGCAGATACTGGCTGGTTTCATTGAATTTGCCGTCAAAATCGGGGATGACATTTTCCTTTGCGCTGCGTTCCAATCCCTCTTTCGCGGCCGCGTAATCCAGCAGCCTATATCGCTCGATGACATGCAGCGCCGGGCTGTGCGGCGTGCCGTACCAGTCTACCATGGCATAAGGGCCAACCTTCACGCCGACCGTATCGATGACCAGCGTGTCGCCTTCGTAGTGACCGACGGAATCGCCATACCAGGATGGCGTCACGCGCGCCGGATGAGACTGATTCATGCGGACGTGGCGAATCTGGTGATCGCCGTTATAGAGAATCAGGATCTCGGTCGGTGTCTGAAGCATCTGAATTTCATTGTTGGTGAATTCGAAGGGCACGCCTCCGGGCCAACATTGGTTGCGTGGCGTCGGATAGCCGTAATGGTCCAGCGACATTTCGCCGAACGTCTTCACGAGCGCCGCCGTCTCCGGCCTCAGAATAGGATTGCGGTAATCGCCGACGAGTTGCCTGTTGTTGCTGACATTCCGTTCGCGTCGGTGCAGGTTGACCAGCGACGTGGAACCCGAGGCCAATGGTTCGAAACCGGGGATTCCCTGGTGGTTATATGTACCGGAGAAATCCGGAATAGGCGCGGTTTCCCCAACGCCAGACGCCGCGCCGAACGTTCCGAGGATCACGAGCAGAAGGAAATTCCACGGCTGCGCATTCATGGTTCGTTCCAGCTTTTATGCGTGATGCGTGTATTAGCCCGTGCCACAGATGACGTTGAGCAGCGCCTGTTGGCCGCCCGCCACTGCATCAAGCGCGCGATCGAGCGCTTTAGGAAGCGCGGCTGCATTTTCCACACGTTCGCCATAACCGCCGACCGTCTCGATGGTCTTCTCATAGCGCGTGCCGGGCTCGAAATAGGTCAGCGGTTCATGATTGCTCTTGGCCGCATAGCCGTCCGGGTAGACATCGCGCGTGTTACGGCGGACCGCATTCCACATCTCGTTGTTATAGATCACGGTCAGGGTCGGAAGCTTTTCGGCCTTGCCGACATAATGGGCGGCAATCGGATTGCCGAACATATAGGAGCCGTCACCGACCGCGCAGATCACGAGTCTGTCCGGCATCGCCGCTTTCATCCCGAGAGCGGTACCGAGGCCCCAACCGAGCGCACCACCCTGCCCCAGCGAATAAAAAGTACCCGGCTTGTTGAAATGCAGATGCTCCGAAGGAGTCAGGGCTTCCTTGACAACAATGCCATCCTCGCCTTTCACCCGATCGATGCAATGATTGATCCAGCCGGGGTGGATGGTGGAGGCGTTTTTCGCCTTTTCCAGGTTGGCTGCAATGCGCGTATGCAACGTGTCGCGCGCTTCCGCCACCTTGCACCGGCGTGCCTCGATCCGCGATGAGGCCGCCTTTTCGCGCGTTGCCAATGCGTCCGTCAGTGCGGGAAGGCTTGCGCCAAGCACGCCGGTGATCGCCAGATCGCAGGGGAAGCCGCGCAATGGATAATTCTCGAAGAGTGGATCGGCGCCGATATGGATGATCTTGCAATCAGGGCGCGGCGCCTTGCGCTTGGGTACCCAAGGCACATCGGCTTCCAGCACCACGATAACGTCGGCGGCGTCGAAATAGCTTTCCGGATTCGACCCGAGATGCATCGGGCTGTTCCATGGCATGGACATGTAATGATGCTTGCGCTCGAACACGGGAATAGCGAAGCGCTCCGCAACGGCTGCCAATTTCGCCACATCGGTTTCCACGCGGCCTGCGGCGCGCGTGATGATGAGTGGAAATTCCGCCGCCGCCAGCATATCGGCTGCGCGGTCGATGGCGTTCTTGTCGGGAAATGCCGGCGAGGGCGTCGCGTGACGCGACGGCGAAGCGTAACGGAAATTCTTAATCGGCGCGGCAAGCGTCTCGCGCGGCAGCGTCAAATAAACCGGTCCCATCGGCTCGCTCATGGCGATGTTCAGCGCGCGGTCGACCGCTGCTTCCATCGTCTCGCCATTGGGCAGCTCGTAGTCCCATTTGACGAATTCGCGCACCATGGCGCGCTGATCGCGCATTTCCTGCGGCCAATGGATTTCGCCGCCGCGCATGCCCATCAACCCGCCTTCTTCGGAATAGGGCGTGCGGCCGGCGGTGAACAGCACAGGAATATTGCCGCGCCACCCGTTGATGATGCCGCAGAGCGCATTGGCCGTGCCGACGTTCACATGCACCATGACGGCCTGCGGGCGGCCGGTCTTGAGGTAATAGCCCTGCGCCATGGCGATGGCGACGTTTTCATGCGGCACGGTGATGGGCTTGGGCACTTTCGTGCCCTCCACTTGTGCTTTGGCATAAGCCTCGATGATCGGCGCGAAATCCGTGCCGGCATTGGCGAATAGACAATCGATGCCGCGGTCCGCCAGCAGCGCAAGATAAGCGTCGGCGACCGTTCCCGACTCGATGATCTTTATGGACACAAAGGACTCCGCTTTAGTTTTTCAGGAACGGCACGGCGAGGCGGATGAATTCATCCGCCGCATCCCACGGCACAAGATGTTTACAGCCATTGACAATGTGAACATCGAGCTGCGGGAATTTTTCCTTCAGCAGCGTGGCGCGCTCGGCTGCTTTGGCGCGGTCTTCGCGGCCGAAGATCATCAGCAGCGGCATCTTCAACTCGATGAGGCGCTGCCACAGCGGCATCTTCGGCTGCTTCGGCGGCAATACTTCGGCGGCCTGATTGCGCGCGACAAAAGCCTGGAAATTCCTACCGATGCTGCGCGCGTGCCGAAGCGCCAATTCCTCCGGCGTGATCAGCTCGTGATGAAACAAATTCGCTTCGAGCAGCTTGCGCGTATCGTCAATCGCCGGCTCGCTCTGAGCCATGCGCCGCTCCAGCCTCTGCTGCGCAGCACCTTTATTGCCCTCGCCTTCGCCGTCAACCGGCGGCAAAAGGCTGCCCGTTCCGAGCACGACGATATGCGAATAGCGGGACGGATCGGTGAGCGCGAGCTGCACCGCGGGATTGCCGGCTTGCGAATGACCTGCGAGCGCTGCCTGCTTCAGGCCCAATGCCTCCATAAACTTCGGAATACTGTCGCGACGATAGGCGGGCGACAGGTCGGTGGGTACATCGGAAAGGCCAAAACCTGGCTGATCGAAGGCGATGGCGCGGAAGCCCGCTTGGGCCAGCGGCGCAAGATTGCGGATGAACACATCCGCCGACGAACCCAAGGATGCGCCATGCAGAAGAAGAACGGCCGGTCCTTCGCCTTC
Source organism: Micropepsaceae bacterium (assembly GCA_036499145.1). Lineage (GTDB taxonomy): Bacteria > Pseudomonadota > Alphaproteobacteria > Micropepsales > Micropepsaceae > CAIYRG01. Next base: position 56,647 of record DASYEG010000116.1, read on the forward strand.
TTCGATATATCGCAGGGCGAGGCCATCGACCGTCACGAATTTATCTTGCACGCGAGTCACGCGGTCGGTGCTCAATGCTCCACTCCCTTTTCGGACATCGATCACGCCACGGCGCGGCGGCCTTGTGGCTCCGCCGCACCTCGCGATGTCTTGGCGCGCACATTGGCGAGGATCAGGATCCACACGCAGCCGAAGAACATCGGTATCGAGACCAGATAGTACATCGTCTGCAGCGGCCAATGCAGCGCCAGCATCGTGCCGGCGAACATGACGCTGATTATCGAGCCGACGCGGGCGACGCCATGCGCCCAACTCACGCCGGTCGAGCGAATATCGGTGGGATAGAGTGTTGCAGCCAGCGCGGCCAGTGTAATCTGGGTGCCGATGTTGAAGAAGCCCGAGGCGAAGATTGTCGCGGCGAGCGGATAGAATGCCCCGCCCGCCCATCCGATAGTCGCGATGAACACGCCCCCTGCCGCGAAAGAACCGGCCAGCACCTTGAAAAAGCCGAAGCGGTCGGAGAGAAAGCCGAGCGTGATCACGCCCAGAATGCCGCCGAATTGCAGCGAGGCGGCGGCGCGCAAAGCCTGCGCTTCAGGCAGACCGGTTTCGGTGGTCAACGTCGGCAGCCAATTGTTCAGATAATTCAGCGCCAGAGTGTTCATGAACAGGCACAGCCAGATCAGAACCGTGGCGCTGGTGCGCCCTTCCATGAAGAGACGCACCAGCCTCGGCTGATTGGCGCTTTGTTCGCGCAGTTCCTGGCGCAACACGAAATGCGTGCCCGGTTCGAAGGTCAGTTCCGGAGCGATCTTGCGCAAAATGGCGATCACGCCATCGCTGCGCCCCTGCACGGTCAAAAGCCGGATTGATTCCGGCAGCCAAATCCATAGCACCCCCGCCATGACGAACGTCATAGAGGCCGCGGCATAAAATTGCGCCTGCCAGCCGAAAGCCGGAACCAGATGGGACGCGAGCAAACCGCCCGAGGCCGAGCCCATCGCATAGCCGCAGCCCATCAGCGTGACCATGGCGGCGCGCCTGGCTTGGGGCGCAAATTCATTCACGATCACCACGGCAAGCGGCACCGCCGCGCCAAGGCCAAGCCCCGTGAGAAAGCGCAAGCCCATCAGCACGTTCAAATTCGATGCGTCGGGAATCGCAGGCAACAACAGGGTTGAAATCTCCGGCACTTGCGTGGCGATAAGCGAGAACAACGCGACATAAATCACAGTCAGTACCGTAACCCGTTTGCGCCCATAGCGGTCGGCTAGGGGCCCAATCACGAGTGCACCAACAGCCACACCAAGAACACCTGAGGAGAATACCGTGCGCAGCGCGCCGCGGGCCAAATCCCAGTCATGGCTGAGCGCGGGCGCGATATAAGCGATGGACTGGTTGTCAACGCCGTCAAGAAACAAAGTGAGCCCGGCCATGAAGGCTATGAGGCACTGATAACGACTGACTTTATGAGAATCGATGACGTCCGCGACATCGACCGTCCCGGTCATGGCTCCCCCAATGCATCTTTAGCGTATTGAGCAAGCTACACAAAAAAAAACGCTCTGTCTCAGCGATGCCGTTTCAGTATAACTCCTATACCGAAAGGGTCTTGTGCTTGCGGCGGACCTCAAAGACGGCATCTTCTCTGGCGGCTCGTCCAATGCGACAATCGTTACATCCCGCCGGTAAAAACAATCTGTGAGACCATGAGGATCGCGTGGATATCCGGAAGCTGATGTATTTCGTTGCTGTGAGCGAACAGAAAAGCTTCACAAAGGCCGCAGAGATTCTGCGGATCGCGCAGCCTGCCCTCGGGCTCCAGATTCGCCAGTTGGAACAACAACTGAAGGTTCAGCTTCTCGTGCGTCATTCCCGCGGCGCGGAATTGACGGACGCAGGCGTTATTCTGCTGCAACATGCGCGTGACATCCTCGAACGAATCGAACTGGCGGGTGCTGCGATACGCGATTCGACGTCTACGCAGGGCGAGCGCATTATCATCGGCATGGCGCCGAGCATTTCGGCGATGCTGTCGTATCCTTTGATCAAATTGGGCGCGCAGAAGCTTCCCAATGTCACCATCGTTCTCGTCGAGGAACTCAGTTCCGTGCTTCTCGAATGGTTAGAGAATGGCCGGATCGATATTGCGATCGGGTACGAACTGCTGCATTCGGCCAAGGTTGCAGGCGATCCATTATTCGTCCAGGATTTCTTTCTCGTGCAGTCACCCAAAGCAAAGACTCGGCGAAGGAACCTCAATTTCGCCGAGCTTGCCGATATCGAGCTTTTAATGCCCGCGAGTCCGCATGGGCTGCGCGAACTTATGGAAGCAGGCGCAGCGCGGCTGGGGATCCATCTGAAAATCCGCTTCGAAGTACAATCCATTTCGGTGATGAAAGAGCTGGTGGAACAGGGAATTTGCGCCGCGGTCCTTTCCTATGGCGCAGTTGCACGCGAATGCGAGAAAGGCCGGCTCGTCGCAACCGAAATCGTCAATCCGACTGTCAAGCGGATCGCCTATCTTGCCTATTCCCTGCGCAGGCCGCGGTCCAAAGCAAAGGACGCAGTATTGGCATTTATCCGCGAGTTGGCGCTGAAGCAAAAGGGCGTCAATTCCGATCTTCACAGTATGGCTCCATCGTCCGGACGGGCGACTAAAGATTTAGGCGCGCAAAAAAAACATCGGCGAAACGGCGTGACGAAGCCGCGTACAGTCCTAACGAGTTCCGGGGGGCCAGCATTTGGTGGGCGAAAGACCTAGCATGATCGCGGTTGCCGCCCAAGTAAGCGCCCTCTTATGAGTGTATTCGATATAGCTCCCAAAATTTTTTGTGCGTTTGCCGGGTCTGTGGCAAACCCAACCATCGGGATAGTTCCTTCGACGTCTACGTGCAGCACAATAACTTTATCGGGGAGGGCTCAATGCCAGCGGCGGTTTTGAGAAATGAGTGGAAGCCGGTCCATGCCAGGATGCTTATCGGCGGAGAATGGACCATCAGTACGCAGCGGATCGAGGTGTTCAGTCCCGCCCGGCCCGATGAATTGGTGGGCACAGTTCCGCGCGGCACGCCGGCGGATGTGGAGCGCGCAATTGCGGCCGCAAAGGCGGCGCAACCCGTTTGGGCTTCGAAGAGCTATAGCGAGCGGGCACGGATTATTGCCCCCCTGCTCGAACGGTTGGCCGATGATATCGATGAGCGCACCGTTCTCTATGTGCGCGAGAACGGCAAGACCACCCCGGAAGCCAGGGGCGAGCTTGCCGGCGTTCCTTCACGCCAGCGCCTCACGCTTGACCTGGCAGCGGAATTGGATCAGCGGCGTGAAGCCGATGCGCCTAATGGCAAAAGCTTTGTCGGCTATCTTCCATTTGGCGTTGTCGTATCCATCGTGCCTTGGAATGCGCCCATGGGTCTCGCGTTTCTTCAGATAATTCCCGCCTTGCTTGCCGGAAACACAGTCGTGCTGAAGCCGCCAGAGACCTGTCCGTTGTCGCTCATCCGTGCGATCGAGATGATCGCGCCGATGCTTCCTCCGGGGGTTATCAATGTGGTGACCGGGTTGCCAACCGAGATCGGCGATACGCTCACAACGCATCCAGATGTGGACAAGGTCGCGTTTACGGGCAGTGTGGCGGCTGCGCGTAAAATCATGGCCAATGCCGCACTGACGATCAAAGGCATTACCCTGGAGCTCGGCGGCAACGACCCCGCGATTTTGTTGGAAGATGCCGATCTTGGCGATGCCGCGATGGGGCGCATGGCGAATTCGGTGTACCGCATGACGGGTCAGGTGTGCATGGCGATCAAACGGATCTACGTTCCGGAATCCATCAAGGGCAGATTCCTCGACGCTTTCACCCGGACTGTCGACAAGATCGTGGCCGGCGATGGCCTGGACACGACCGTGACCATGGGGCCGATGCATACCGCGCGGGCCCTGGAGCGGGCGCAGGCCATCGTTGCCGATGCGGCCAAGCGAGGCGCAAAAGTCCAGATCTTGGGCCAGGTTCCGGATAAAGCAGCATTCGGCCACGGGCATTTCATGCAGCCTACCGTCGTCAGCGACATTGCCGAAGACGCGCCCTTGGTGGTGGAGGAGCAATTCTGTCCGGCGGTACCTGTCGCGACATATCGCGATGTGGACGACGCCATCGCCCGTGCAAATGCAACAATCTATGGTTTTGGCGGGTCGATCTGGAGCCGGGATATCGCACGCGCCACCGATCTTGCGCGGCAACTGCATGCGGGAACGGTGTTCGTCAACACGCATGGAACCGAAAGCGTCAATCGCAAGCTGCCCTATGGCGGAATCAAACACAGCGGTATCGGACGGCGCGCGGGGATCGAGGGCGTCAGAGAGTATATGCAAGTTCAGACATTGACGACGTTCGAGCAATGAATTGCATGCTCAGACTCCATTGGAGATCGCGATAGGCGAGGAAAGGGACACCGCCGCGGACTCGGACACGCATGAGACCGCTCAGCTGCTGGCCGAAGCGATTCGCCTGCATCGGTCGGGGCGGATGGCCGACGCTGCGCGCCTCTGTGAGCGCGTGCGTCAGCACGCGCCGGACAATTTGACGGCATTGCTGCTATCGGGAACGATCGAGCTGCAGTCTGGCCGACATCATGCGGCCGACCAATATTTCCAGCTTGCGCAAGCGGCCGCACCGCACTCAGTCGACGCGGCCACCGCGCGGTCGAACACGCTCAGAGCGATCGGCAAACATGATCAGGCCCTTGCTGTACTCGAGGATATTCTCCGGCACAGCCCCGATCACGCAATCGCATGGAACAATCGGGGTAATCTGCTGCTGGAAATGGGGCGAAACACTAATGCGATCGAGAGTTATGACCGCGCGATTTCGCTTCATCCCAATTACCTCGACGCATTGCACAATCGTGGCGTCGCACGAATGGCTTCAGGCGACAATTTTGCGGCGGAAGCCGACCTCACGCGGGCTCTGGAGCTGAAACCGGATTACGTCCCTGCCCTTGTGAACCGCGGAACGGCGCGCGTCCAGCAAAGTCCGGAGCGCGCACATGACGCGATCACGGACCTTCGGCAGGCCGTCCTGTTGGAGAGAACAAACCCCGATGCGTGGCATATGCTGGGCCGAAGCTATCTTGCGCTCGGACAGCATGCGGAAGCCTTGTCCAATTGGTCCACGGGGCTGGCGCGGCACGCGAACCATGCGGCGATGCGACACGACAGGGCTTTTTTATTCAACGCGCTCGGCCGCTATTCCGATGCCGCTACCGATTTCGAACGGCTGATTGCGCTGAACCTCCATGATGCGGCGGCATGGCAGGGACGCGGAATCGCGCTGGCGCGGCTGAATCATGAAAAAGAGGCGCTCGAGAGCTTTTCGCAAGCGCTGAGATTCAGGCCCGACGATGTTGTGTCTCTGTACAATCGCGCGGCGATTTTTTCCAGGTTGAAACGCTATGAGGAAGCCGCTTCCGATCTGGAGGTTCTGGTCGCTGCGGATCCTGAATTTCCGCTCGCCCGCGGGCTGTTGCTGAGCGCGCGACTGTATCTATCCGACTGGAAGGGACTGGAACGGCAACGCGAGGCCATCGATGCCTGCGTGCGGCGCGGTTCGAGGGTGATCCATCCATTTGCACATCTTCTGATATCGGATTGCTCAGCCGCGCAGCTCGCTTGCGCGCGGCGGCACACCTCTGGCGCGTATCCCACCGCGCGCGTGCCGCTCTATCGCGGTGAGCAATACAGCCATGAAAAAATTCGCGTGGCATATTTTTCGGGTGATTTTTACCAGCACGCCGTCCCATCTCTGATTGCGGGCGTGCTGGAAAATCACGATTCCAGCCGGTTTGAGATTCTTGGGATTTCCTACGGCGGTAACGACAAGAGCCCGATGCGCGCGCGCTTGGAGAAAGCATGCGCCCGCTTTTTCGACGTGCGCGAACGCGATGATGCATCGATCGCGACACTGCTCCGGAATCTGGAAGTCGATATGATCATCGACCTGAAGGGCCACACCGGCCCCGAACGTCCTGGAATACTCGCTCACCGGCCTTGTCCGGTGCAGGTGAATTATCTCGGTTATCCCGGAACCATGGGGGCCGATTATATGGATTATCTCATCGCCGACCGGATCGTAATCCCGCCGGAACAGCGGCAGTTTTATTCCGAACAGATCGTCTACCTGCCCGATACGTATCAGGCAAATGATTCCGCGCGCCCGATAGCGCCGGACGGTATTACCCGCGGCGATGCAGGCCTGCCGGAGGCGGCATTTGTATTTTGTTGCTTCAATGGCAGTCAGAAAATTCTGCCGCCAGTATTTGATTCCTGGATGCGGATTTTGTCGCACTCCGAAAACAGTGTCCTTTGGTTGCTTGAGGACAATCAAGGCACGGCCGTGAATCTTCGTCGTGAGGCGCAGGCGCGAGGTATTGCAGCAGAGCGATTGATTTTTGCCCGCCACGAGCGGCCTGACCGCCACCTCGCCCGGCTCAAATTGGCTGATCTCGTTGTGGATACGCTGCCCTATGGAGCGCACACAACGGCCAGCGATGCGCTGTGGGCCGGAGTACCGGTGCTGACCTGCATCGGATCAAGTTTTGCCGGGCGTGTCGCCGCAAGCCTTCTCACGGCCGCCGGCCTGCCTGAACTGATCATGCAATCGGTTGTTGAATATGAAGCAACGGCGCAAAATTTCGCCGCTACGCCGGGACTGTTGTTGAAAATCCGGGAAAAGCTGGCGCGCAACCGCGAAAGCTGCGCGTTGTTCGATACGGTTCGTATGACGCGGAACCTCGAAGCCGCTTATGTGAAAATGTGGCAGCGCCACCAGCGCGGCGAATCTCCCACGGGCTTTGCGTTACCCTGACGCAATCCGGTGGCCGTCAAAAACGCCGGCAATCGCAGCAATCACGAATGACGCGATGGCGTCCGTTCGATCAGGGGAGAGCAAGCCGAAATGGCTCCTATATTCTTTTGTTTGTGGTGCGCAGAGCCCGCATCATGGAGGATCGGCTTTCGCATGTACCTTCGGGAGGGGTTCGATGGAAGAATTTCGCGTTCACGCTCGCGCTGGGGTCGCCATCGCGGCTGCGTTGGCTTTTTCGGCGATAGCCGGTTCGGCCTATGGCGCGGGCGCCACGCCGGACATTTCCGGCACCTACTGGACGCCGCGCTATTACGCCACGCTTCCGATCGTAGGCGGCGGTGCCCTGCCCCTCACCGCGATGGGCAAGGAGGCCTATGCCAAGAATCAAGCCGGACTGAAGAGCGGTGAAATCACCGACGCAGCGCGCAAATTCTGCGTGCCTGACGGGATGCCGCGCGCGATGGCAAGTCCCTATCCGTTCGAGATCATTCAAGATCCGGCCAACCAAATCACCATGGTCCACGAACTCAATCACCAGATTCGCGTGATTATGATGGACAAGCCGCTGCAGACTTACGAGCAAGTCGTTGCCTTTCCCTATTACAATGGCCATTCGGTAGGCCATTGGGAAGGCGACACGCTGGTGGTCCAGACCAACGGCTTCAACGAGAAGACCTTTCTCGATGCGACCGGCGCGCCGCACTCGGACATGCTGGTAACCACGGAGCGGATCCGCAAGACGGGCGCGAACCAGCTCGAGGATGTGATAACGATCCACGATCCCGACTATTACACGCGCGATTTCCAGGCGCGCTTTACCTATGTGCTCCGCAACGACGTCCATCTCGAGGATTATGTCTGCGGCGAACCGCATCGCAACATCGACATGATTCCCGGCATCCCCGAAGCTCGGCGGGCCAATGCCGCAGCCGGTCGATAGCGCAACAAGCCTCTGTGTCTCTTCATCAGCCGCCGGATCGCATCCGGCGGCTTCGTCTTTTTTAGACCCTGCCACAACCCTCCTCACTGCCCGCGTTTGTCTTTGGACAAGGGGCACGCCGTTCATGAATCTTATAGCTGCGTTCACCTTTTTATATGACCGGCGGCTGCGTCGGCGGATTAAAGTCGACTGCGATGCGGCCACGGTTTTCGGTATCCCCGCGTGCCACTAACGAGGAGATAAGGATGAAATTTAAAGCACTTGGGTTGGCGGCAGCGGCGCTTGGCCTGTATGCGATCCCGGCACTCGCACATCATTCCTTCGCGATGTTCGACGCGGACAAGAAGATCGCGCTGGAAGGCACGGTAAAGGAATTCCAGTGGACCAACCCGCATAGCTGGATCTTGATCATGGTTCCCAATGCGCAGGGCACCCCCGAACAATGGGCGATCGAAATGGGTGCGCCGGGTGGTCTGGCGCGCCAAGGCTGGGTCCCGAAGACCTTGACCCCGGGCATGAAGGTGACGGCCACGATTCATCCGCTTAAGGACGGCACGCATGGCGGGCAGTTCATGGCGGTGGCGCTTCCGGACGGAACGCTGAAGGGCAACCCGAACGGCGCAGCCGGCGCCAACGCGGGCGCGAATTAATATCGCTTATTTCGG
>DASYEG010000117.1:0-4774 GCA_036499145.1 Micropepsaceae bacterium
ACTTAGCTGTGACTCCGTCACTTCGGACAAGACCTACAAAAATTCGGTCGATTCCGGATCGGGAACGAGTGAAACTGCGCCACAACTTATCTGTCACGCCACCTATACGGTGAGCAATTTCACATCCGGCAGCATCACGACCCTGGACTTCATGGATTGGCCGGAAACCATCGGCATCGACAATCTGACGGTTACATTACCGGAAGCCCGCAGCATCGCGGTGTTCGCGCTCGGGCTTCTGGGATTGGGTCTCATCGTGCGCCGCAAGCGCGGCCGTTGGACCCTCTCTGCCGGCGCCAAAGAGGCCTAAGTCCGCGCCGACGGACGGCTCTCCTTTAGAAGAGCCGTCCGAATACCGCGTTCAATGGCGAGAATTACGAAACTTACCAGCGCGCGAGCAATTTCTTCGCGTTATCTTTGTCGGTGAATTCAAGATTTTTCTCGACGACGGACTGCAGCAGGGTCTTCGCTTCGGCTCGCCTTCCGGTCGCATCCAAAGCCACGGCGAAATGAAATCCGACCTCTCCATCGCCCGTATCCAGGCTATGGGCGCGTCGAAGCAGCAGCAACGCACCTTGAAGATCGCGCCGCTGAAACTTTATCCATGCAAGCGTGTCCAGGATTTGTGTGGAATCGGGCACGATCTTCACCGCCAATGTTACCAGGGATAGCGCCCGCGCCGGGTCGTCGTCTCTGAGAATCCAGCCGAGATCGTTCAAGACCACGGGATCTTCCGGCCTGCGCATCAACAGAGTTTCAAATTCCTTGCGGGCCGCCGGCACGTCGCCAATTTGCAGCAACGATGCGCCATATTGCCGGCCCACGTCATAATCGCCGGGACTCTTTCGCAGCCACTCCGCGAGAATATCGAGCGCCTTCTTCCGGTTGCCCATATCCATGGCAAGCTGACTCAATCGCAACGCCAGAAGGCGATCCGGTTTGGCGGCGAGGCGCGTCGTCAGATAGGCGCTTGCCTCTTCCTGACGCTTCACTCCAATCAGTGCCGCGGCGAGCAGCAAGTCCGCGTCGGTCCCCGGGTGAGACGACACGTATTCGCGCGCGTTCGCGATAGCCTCGTCGGGCCTGTCCCCAGCTATCAGATATTCCACCAGGAGCCCGCGAATTTTCGGCGAGAAGGGATCGAGTTCCACGGCTCTTTTCGCGGCATCGATCGCCGCGAGGCGGTCTTTGGTGGCATGCAGCACCTTGGCGAGAACCACATAAGTTCCCGCCGCTGTCGTGTAGGTGGCCGCCAGCGATCGAAATGTCTCGATTGCCTTGCCGGTATCGCCACTCAGGAACTGAATCTGCCCCAATTGCATCAGGGTCGCCGGATCGTTGGGAGCGATTTTCAGCAGCGCATTCACCGTCGCCCGCGCGTCCTGATATTTTCCCTGACTGGTTTGGTAGGTCGCCAGCGTCAAGCGCGGCGTAGGGTCGTTCGGCGCGACACGGATCGCGCTGTTGAGCAGCCCCACGGACTGGGACTCTTCTCCCTCATGCAACGAAATTTGCGCCAGGGCGATATAGGCAGGAACATTGCGCGGGTCGAGCGCGAGAACCTGTCGAAGATCCTTTTTTCCCGCCTCGGGGTTTCCGCGCGCCACAAGAACATGGGCGCGGAAATAAAGTGCAGGCACGAATTTGGGATCGATGGCAAGAGCCTCGCCGAACGCCGCCGAGGCACCCGCCAGATCGCTCGCCGCGGCCAGCACTCTGGCCCGATAAAACGGCACCAATGGGGTGCGCCCGGCGCTCTTGGCGATGCCATCCACGACCTCGACGGCTTCCTGGTATTTGCCTGCCTGCACTAGAGAGGCGATAAGCGGGATCGCTGTTTGCCAATCCGTTGGCCCATGCGCCTTGATTTGCTCCAGCGCGCGAATGGCTCGATCGATGTCGCCATATCCGAACGCCGATTCCGCAAGATCGAGCTGGAGTGCGTCCGTATTCTTGGCCGAACTCGCGTCGATCGCTTTCTCCAACGAACCGATGGCGTCGCTAAAACGGCCAAGCTGCAAGCTGGCCTGACCGAACAAGGCCTGAATCTCAGGATCGGCATTGGTCTTGATGGGCTCCAGCGTCTTGAGAGCAGCGGTTGGGCTTTTCAACTGCAGTTGCACGCCAGCGAGACGAACCCGGGCCGCCGTTAGTTCGGGACGCCGCGAGACGAGGGTCGCCAGAATGGCTCCTCCGCTTTCAATGTTTCCGCTGGCGATGGCAATTTCGGCCACCAGCATCGCCATGGCCGGCTGCGCCAAAATGAATTCGGGATGCAGCGTCTCGACCAGGTGCCAGGCGTCCTTGTAGTCGCCGGCGCGCGCGAATATCAGGCCGCGGTAATACGGGATGAAAGAGGATTCCGGCACCGCCATTTCCAGCGTATCGACATCGTCCGAAGCCGTCTTGTCCTGCTTCAAAGCGAGCAACGCTTCGATGCGCATCACCCGGCCGATGGTGCTGTTCGGTGTACGCCGGATGAAATCATCGGCCGCGGCCAGTGTCTTCTTCGCATCGCCGCTCTGGAACAGCAGCGCAATTTGCGAAAGGAGAACCTCCTCATTCGACGGCGACAATTTGGCCGCTTCGTCGATGGCCGTGCGCGCAAGCGCAAAATCGCGCTGCTGCATTGCCAGCTTGGCCTTCGCGATCAGACCTCGAGTGTCGCGGCGCAGGCTTAGCGAACGCGCCATTGCCGCGTTGGCATCTGCGGAGCGGCCAACGATCTGCAAGGCCAAGGCGCGGGCCCGCAGGATATCCGCGGCGATCTTGCTTTGCGTTTGAAGAGATGGATCGGCGAATTCCTCCAGCAATTCACGCGCCTCGCCACGCACAATCATTGCGTCCAGTATCGCAGGTACAACCAGATCTTCGGGCGCATTGTCCTTCCGGGCTTGACGCAGCTCGCGTTCGGCGGTGCGTGTGTCGCCGCTTTTCAGAAGCGCCATCCCCAATCGCGCGCGGACCTCGCCATTGCGCGGCGTCAAACGGACGGCGTTCTTAAGCTGAATGATCGCCAACCCAAGCTCACCGCGCGATTGCGCGCTCTGAGCATCGTCCAGGAGTTTCTTGGTATCCAAACTCATAGGCGATGCCGCTTCCGTGTTCGGAATCGGAACAGCAGCCTCGGCAGGGGAGTTCCCTCCATAGATGCCTGTCGGGACGCCCAACATCCAGAGTGTCGCGAGCGCGTAACGCCGGGTTTTTCGCGAACCGTTCTTGCCGCTCACGATACCTTCCTTGCATCCCCGCTGCGCTCAGAGCGCGTTTTTCGTAACCGGAGTATTGAGATTTTGCAGATTCCTATACAAGAGCCTGACGGGGCTTCACAATTAACATTACCGAGCGAGGTTAACGGAAGCTTTCACTCTTTGTCGTGACAGGTCACATCGCCCATTCGCAATAGCGGACCGATTGCAGCCCACGGGCAAGACCTTTTAATATCTACGGTGTCGGAGGAGAACCACGTTGCGGACCACAGCGACAGGTTTGTCATTGGTTGCGGGCGCTTGTGCCATGGTCACGGCTTGCGCCGCACAACTGCCCCCCGCCCCGTTAGCGCCGGTGTCGGCCCCGGTCGCCAGCACGCCGCCCGCCGAGGACTCCCAATCGCGCGAAGCCCGGGAGCGCTATGTCGTCCACGCGCTTTCCACCCATGCCCCACCTGGGGTCGAGGGAATGCGACGCATTGGATCGGGAAGCGGTTTCTTCATCGCCATGGACCGGGTGGTCACCAATTTCCACGTCGTCGAAAGCTGCCGCGCCATGACCGTTGGAAACAACACCGAAGGTGAGGAAGTCGACGCTAAAGTGATCGCCACAGATCCACGAGCGGACCTTGCGGTGCTCGCAGCGGAGGAGAAAGATATCCAGCCCGCACAATTCCTGGCGGGCCCTTTCGCCGAGACTCGCGAGGATCTGGCGATCGTCGGATATCCCGAACACGGCCTCGTGGTGCTGCAAGCCGAATTGCATCGCGTCGCCGTCTTTCAAGACGATCTGGAGAGAGGTGGTGCACGGTACAATTTCTTTGGCCCGGTGCGCAGGGGCAATAGCGGTGGTCCTCTGCTCGACGCTCATGGCGCGGTTGTGGGAGTCGTGACCGCGAAAATCGACACGGTCGCTCTCTATAAGAAGACCGGCGAAGTCGTCGACGATTTGGGGGTTGCTATCGCAAATCACACGGTATTCGATTTTCTGTCGAAAAATCAGATTGCCTTTGCGCCTGCGACTGCAGACGCGGATTTGTCGTCCGAAGACCTTCTGAAGAAAGCCCATGGATTCGTGCGTCAGATCGGCTGTTGGCGATAACGCCTCCCCGCATGTGAGCTTTGCCCGCATGTGAGCCTTGTCCGCTGAACGCATCCTTACCGCTTGGCGCCGATTGCGCGCGCATGAACTATTTCTTCACCAAGATTGTACGCCGTCTCCTTGCGCCTCCGCTGCAACACCCACGCATGGGACGGAGAAACTTAGCGTTAATGCCGCAGGCGCTATTTATCCGATGTTCCATCTGGGATTTCCGCAAAGCGCCATGTCCGAATCGCCGCGCCTCATCGACGCTCTGAATAGCCGCTGGAAAGATCGGAGCGCATGGCGAAGCTCGATCGCGTTTCGGCTCGCATGGCGGAACATCACTCGCGATTATCTGCGTCTGGCGATTGCCGTGATCGGCGTGGGATTTGCCGTCCTTCTCATGATGGTGCAGTCCGGACTTCTCATCGGGTTCGCGACCACGACGTCCAGCCTGGTGGATAGAGCAGGAGCCGATCTT
>DASYEG010000118.1:0-23962 GCA_036499145.1 Micropepsaceae bacterium
ACAAGATCGAGAACTACTTCTGCCGCATCAAGGATTGGAGGCGCATTGCAACCCGGTATGACAAACTCGCCAGAAATTACCTTGCCGCCGCTGCCATCGTCGGCGCGCTCGTCTGGATCAAGTTGTGAGTCCAGACCCTAAGTCCGCTCAAGGCGGCATACTTCAAGAATGCAGTATCGATAAGCTTGTAGAACATCACTTCTCACAAATGGAATCCGCTTCATTCCGATTCCTTGAAGAGCCCAGAACTCAAATTTCCAGACGCTTATCTACTGGCATGTACAAAGAATAACGGAATGGTACGCTTTTGTTCGTACCCGGTGCATCATGCTCCAGACGGTTGCGCGGCGCATCCCGAGATCGCGGGCGACTTGGTAGGAAAAGCGTACCATTCCGAAAACATTATATGGCGGCTCAAGCCACGAACACCACTTGCCGCTATCCGACATTCTGAGGGCGGATAGTGACATGCATTCATCGGCCCGATTGATTCAGAAACCATTGGACTGGCGATCCAATGATCCTGCGTGCTCGCTTGGCTGAAATGAAATTCAGATGGGCGCTTGCTGTTGTTCGTAAGAGTTTCAGATGGCTTGGATGAAAACATCGACATCTGAATGCGCTTAGGAAATCGATAGGGGATCTATGCAAATTTGTTTTTGCTGGATTAGCTCATGGAAATGCATGGCGGATGGGGATTACTAGATGCCTCGCATAGGAGATGGGGATTGCTACATACCTATATAAAGCGGCGAGGGGCGATTTCGCTTCCAATTGATGATGGCTAGAATTTGAGAAGTACCTTTGATTGCGTGGAATGTTGGGCCTTCTGGCTATAACGACCGCCGACTTTCTTTTCGCATCTTTTGCAACTTCTATCCTAAAGCACCGAAGTACGTGTCGATTCTTCGTTTCTACGAGCGGTCTGCCAGGACCATACGGCGCGTGAATGACCGACTTTGGATCTCCGCGATCATGAATTTCCCACGAGATCGTCACAGGGAAGTCACTCGACTTGCGCGGCGCTACTTCCACAATCTACTTGGGGCGGCGTGATGAAAGTCGAGGACGACATGCGAACATACGAAATTCGCTACGTGGACGACAATGACAATCTCATTGGCGCAATCTTCACGACACAGAGGGACGGTACGGATGCGTCCATTTACGCACATGCGATGACATTGCGCTCTTACAAGAGAATGGAAGTGTGGGACGCGGACTCTCTCATCTATGAGCGGCCCTGCAGATCGAAACCTCATTAGCCAAGTTGATAGGGCTGGGAACAGCCGACTTTGACTGCGGGTTCAACGGGTCACTGCAACACCAGCCGTTAGAATGCGGCTGGTGTTGCAGTGACCCGTTGAACCCGCACCGTAAAGCAGACGTTCCGGTACGATGCCAAGAAAGTGACCCAAAGCAGACCATTCTCTTTGCCGGACGGAACGCCTTAGCGGACTTGTTGACCTATACCGTTCCAATGCCCGTTGGTGGCGATGCGGACCTACGTGCCTTCCCTCCATCTGTCACTTGACCCGATTCAGACGTGATGAGTGCGCTCGCATAGGGCAACAATAAACAAGAGTTAATGTTCATGAGACAACGCGCAAGATGTGCTCTCGTACCTAAGAGGTGAGGCTGCCGAGTGCGAGATTTAAGGTGGCGTTCTCATCACTCGGCGACAGGGGATGCCGCGCGTCGGAAGACGGCCCCTTCTGTTTTGAAAACCATGCTTTGCAGCAAATATCCGAGTGGGCGAATGTCGTTTGAGAACGCATTTGACGATGCTACCGTTCGGTTAGATGCAAGCTGAGCGTTCGGAAGCTGCGATGACGCTTTGATGGGCATCGGCGAGTAGGCTGGGGGATCGATCCGTGACGAGGTTCCGTATCAAGGCACATGCGCGTGCGCGCGCTGCTGCGCACATCGAACACAGCTACAAAATCCTCTCCGCGGCACTGACTGCACTTTTGATGTCGACCCGCATCGCGTCGGCGCAAAATTTTGATTCCTTCATGGATCAATATTTCGGCTACGGCGTGTTTGGCGCCCTCGTGTTCTGGTGGTGGGTGCGACGAGGGAAAAACAAACGAGTCGCGCGCGACCAACAACAGGCGTCAGAACAAACGGAGGAATTTCGCCGCAATTTTCCTGAGAGGAACAGTCGCGAAGCACTGGCTGCGCTCGGCGCTACAAAGGGCGAACGTTCGCAACGTATTGAAGATATCTTCAATCGGAAAAGCGAAAGCCTGACGTTTGAGATGCAAGATATGAATCCGCGCCAGGAAACCGGTGTCGTCGTGATCACCGGGACCTTGGTACGGGCAATCGCAGCAATGGCACCGCGCGAACGTGAATCCCTGCGTGCCGCCTACCATCTTTTCAACATCAACGAATTTGACCCCAAGGGCTTTTGCCATGTGCGACTGGCGCTGGTTTTCGGTGACGGAAAAGCACAGCACGCAAATGTAAATTTCTATGCGGGTGACAATTTAAAACAGAATCAGAACGTTCACACCGTCGCCGATGCGATCAAATATTGGACGGGGATGAATGCCGAGGGTGCCGTATCCGCGGTTCTTCACAGGTTGCAGGCGGTCGCCACCAAGATGCCGCATGATCCGACAGTAAAGCAGCTAACCGGGCGCCTATTGGGCGGCGGGGATCAGGCGCTGTCGTCCACCTGCGAATTTGCGCAGGCCCAAGGTGGAAAAGAAGGCGCCGGACTGATACTCGGCATTGACGAAGAGACCGGGCAACAGGTGGTCTTCGCAGGCGAAGGTTCCGTTATTACGGTGGCGCCGCCGGGGTCGGGTAAGACGCAATGTCATGTCTTTCCTACCCTGTTGTCCTGGAAAGGTCCGGCCGTCGTATTGGACGTCAAAGGCGAAATCTACGCGGCCACCAGTAAGTGGCGGAGTGAGAACGTCGGCCCTGTCTATAAGTTCTCACCGCTCGCTCCTGCCGCAAGCCACGGCTACAACCCGCTGACCCCCATTCGCTCCGATCCTGATTATCTCTGGGAAGACTCGCGGTTTCTGGCCGATATGATGCTGGTGCCGACGGGCGGAAAAGACCCATTTTGGGAGAATCGCGCTCGCGATGTGTTGACGGCCGCCATCGCGCGGGTTTGCCTCAACCCAGACGTTTCCAAACGATCCCTCGGTGATGTGCTCGACGTCTTTCACGGCGTCGGCTGGGATCAGTTCGTCCGCGCGCTTCAGATGGCGGTGGATATACGTTCGATGACGCGGGCAGGAAGTTCTCTTGGTGAGATGGAGCGCAAGACTCGCGACGGCGTTCTGCAAACGGGCCTCTCGAGCCTCAGCGCATGGGACGGGGATCGTATTGAACGCGCGACCCGCAAATCGGATTGGAGTCCGCTCGACCTCAGAAACGCCAAGAGCCCGACGATCTACATTTGTCTCAAGCCCAACGAAGTCGAGAGCTACATCTCCGTTCTGCGCGTTTTCATCGCGCAGCACATTCGCATGCTAACCTCGTCTTTGCCGCCAAGAGGCGCGCCGTCAATTCTGTTCGTCTTGGATGAGCTTCCCCGGCTCAGGCAGATGCCGCCAGTCGAGGAAGCCCTTGAAATCGGACGCCAATACGGGATTAAACTCTGGATGTTCACACAAAGTCTCGGCCAACTTGAAAATGCCTATCCGAATGCGGAAGGGATGGTCGGTAACTGCGCTCTGCGCATGTACATGAACCCGAGCCTTCATGACGAGACGGCGCAGAAGATTTCCGATGACATCGGCTTTCAAGAAGGTGTTCTCGACAATGCACGCCAGAAAATCGTTGAAGCCCCCGTCTTGGCGGGGCCGGACTACAAGGATTATGTGATCGTTATGGCATCGGGCTTCAAACCGTTTCGCGTGCGCAAGAGCTTCGCGTATCAGGATGCGATGCTCAAATCACGGATGGGAAGCCTCTAGAGCTGCATCATTCACTGGTCCTTTCATGCTGGAAGCGTTCATGCCTGAAAGCGATTACATCGATCGGCAAGCAGCGCGCCTGCATCAAGAAAGACGCAGCGCCGAGGCTGCGCTCGATCGTGTTGATGACGCGCGGCAATCGCTGAACGAGCAGCCGTCGAGCGTCGAGGTGGCTAACAGACAGGCGGAATTGGAGAGCGAGCAAAAGCTGGCTGAAGCCGAACTCAATCGTATCGAAGCGGATTTACGAAAGATCGAAGCCCTAGAGCCGGAAGATCGCGCGAAAGAAGCTACCCTGGAAACCGACGCGAAACTCAAAGGTCAAATCGAAAAAGCCGATGCGCTCAAAATCGAGGCCGCCGAGGAGGATCGTCGAAAGGAAGAATTCTTCGCAAAAGAGCAGCGCGAAAAGCAGGAACATTTCGAAGACCAGACCCGGATGAAAGAAGGTCTCGAAAGAACGGAGCGCGAAGGGATTGAAGCAATAGAACAACAAACCAAAGACGCCTCTGAAAAAAGCGCGGAGGAAAACGTGATCTCGGAGATCGCGTCGGACCTCGCCTCTGATGGTCTAAAAATCGCAGACACTTTGTTGGAAATCGCCGAATCCGCGAAATTGGAGTTGGAAAAAAGCGCGATGGCGGAACGCCACAAGGAGGAACTAGAGCAACTGCGGCGCGACCACGAGCAGGCCCAAACAGAACTGGTCGCGAGGTTGCAACAACGCCAAGCCGACAATAGTGAGATTGACCGGGCATGCCAGGCCCTCGTCAAGGCGGCTGAAAGGATTTTGGCAGAACTACTCCAGCGGCAGGAAGAAGAACGCCAACGGTTGGCGGAACAGCGCGCCCGCGAAGCGCAGCAAAGGGCACAGCGCGCCGCGAGCGACGGATTATCTTTATAAGTGTTGCGCAAGCCGCGCGCGATTTGGGTGTGCACAGCACCGTGTTGCGCAGCTGGGTGAAGGATTTTGCGGCCGATCCGAGTCAGGCCTTTCCCGGCCATGGTCAGGGCCAGCACTACGTGTCTGATCTCGGCCGATCGCAAGCGTTACCGGTAAAGCCGTCAATCGGGCCACTTGTCTAGCCACGCGCGTACCCCCGTTTTTTACCCCTGTTTACAGCTTGGATACTGCTGTACGGGATCGAACGGCGCCAGACAAAATATGAATTTTATTAGTAAAATCAGTGACTTGTCATAGTATTCCCATACGCGGCCAAATAGCCACAAACGAATGGAGGCTGGCCATGGGGGCGCCAATCCATCACAGCGGCTTTCCGGTGAGCTCGGGATATTTGTGGCCGAAGGAGCGCCGTTCGCTCGCTTCCGGATGAAGCCCTGCGAGGAACGCCCACGCATCTTTCGTCCAGCGCGCGTCGGCGAGAGCATGATGGCGAGCGCTCATTTGGTGGGGCAATTCGGGGTCGCCCAGCTCGATGGCCCATTGTTTGATGTCGAGGCAGAGCTGCGGAAATGAAAAGGGCAGCTCGGTCATGCCGCCGAACAGCCAGCTGAACACCACCCAATCATAGGCGGGAAAATATCCCCAGAACACCGGATGCTTGTCCTCATCGATGAACCGGCGAACGGCATAACCGATTTCCTCGCGGCTTATTCCGATCCCTTCGAGCTGTGGTCGCACACTATTGAGAATCCATTGATTGGCCTTGGTCCAATCGACTTCGCTGCTTTCGGCATAAAATTCGCGGCCGTCTTCGGCCACGAGGCCGATACTAATCAGGTCGATGGTATAGGGCTGCGCAATAAACTCAGTATCGATCCAATACTTCACAAGACGGCCCTTCGTTGGTGGAGCAATTCGTCAGGCGAGTTTCGCCTGGGCCTCGCGGCAGGTCTACGGCCAGCCACGCCGTGGATCATCGGTTCAAGGCTGGGATCGATTTCACATCGGGCGGCGGGGGCAGGCTCGCGATGTAGGCGTGGATGTTGGCGACATCGGAATCGGGCATCGCCGATTGCGCGTAGGGCGGCATCTCGTTCACGGGATGGCGCAGTTGATTGAGAAACGCCTCATAGCCGATCCCCATCTGCGCCAGGCGCAACCCGCCGGTGCGTCCTCCCCCGCCCTGGCCCACCGTGCCGTGGCAATAGCTGCAGCCATTCGCCAAATAGAGCGCGCGGCCTTTGACCGGATCGGGTTTGCCGGCATCGGCGGCCAGCGCGCCGTCCGTCAGTGCGCCGGCCGCCAGCGACATCGCCATCGTGAACACTGCGAACACGCGTGAAGCCATCATCGTCCGGTCCTCAGCGTCCTTGCGTCACGACATCGACGAGAACGGGTTCCCCGCCCTTGACGATCGCCTTTGCGCGCGTCAGTGCCGGTTCCAAATCCTTGGGGTCGGTGATCGGGCCTATGGCCGCGATGCCCATGCCTTGGGCGATCTTGGCGTAATCGATATAGGGATCGCGCAGCGTAGTGCCGATATGGGCGCGGTCGAGGCCGCGCATATGGCGATTGGCCATGCGCTGCACATGCATCAGTTCCTGATGATAGCCGCGATTGTTGTGCATCACGAACATCAGCGGAATTTTGTGATGCGCGGCGGTCCACAAGACGCCGATGGTCATCAAGAGATCGCCATCGCATTGGATCGCCACCGTGAACCGCCCATGTTTGCGATTGGCAAGTGCGGCGCCCACCGATGCCGACGCGCAATAGCCGATGCCCATGCCGCCGCCATCGCCAATGAAATGATAAGGCTTGTCCATGGTCCACAGACGCTGCGGCCAGTAGGAGAGCGAGGCGGTTGGCGAAGCCATGGACCAATCCTCGTCCTTGATCTGATTCCAGACTTCGGCGCAAAGACGTCCCGTGGAGACGGGACTCGCGTCCCAGCCATAGGTGGCATCGACGCGGGCGCGTTCGAAATCGGCTTTGTGCATTTCGGCAAATTTCTTGCCGCGCGTCTCAAACGCGGATTTCTTGGTCCCATCGATATGGGTCCTTGCCGCCTCGATCAGCATCGGCATGGTGGCCTCGCCGTCGCCGGTAACGGCCATGTCGACATCGGCGAAGCGTTGGAAATCCTGATAGTTGGATTTGGTGTAGAGGTCGCCGCTTCCAAGGCTGATCAGCTTGGCTCCGGGCTTGGTGATCGGCTTCGAGGTGCGATGAAGCTGGTCCCGGTAGGAATTGATGGTACCCCAATAATCGGTCATCTCGAGCCCAAGCACGACGTCGGCCTGGGAAAGATGGGCGCGCGCGCGGCTGCTCTGGTTCAGCGGATGACGCGAAGGCAGATTGAGCCGTCCGCTGGTGTCGATCACGGGGCAGTTCAGCGCTTCGGCCAATTCGACCAGCATCTTGCTTCCTTGCGACGTGCGCGCAAAGCGGTCGGCGATGAGAACGGGATTTTCCGCTGTTGCGAGAAGCCGCGCGGTTTCGGCCACGGCCCCCGATTCGCCCTGTGGCGGCGAAATCTTGGGAAGCTTTGGAATGCGCAAGTCCAAACCGTCGGGAATCGGGTCTTCCTGCAGCGCGCCATCGGCGACCAGAAGCACGGGCAGGGTCGGGGGTGTCATCGCGATTTTGTAGGCGCGCACGCTCGATTCGGCGAAGTGCTGCAG
The DNA here is from genome assembly GCA_036499145.1 of Micropepsaceae bacterium. Lineage (GTDB taxonomy): Bacteria > Pseudomonadota > Alphaproteobacteria > Micropepsales > Micropepsaceae > CAIYRG01. The sequence continues at coordinate 7,530 of DASYEG010000118.1, forward strand.
CGACGCGGGATTGTCGTCCCACTTCGTGAAATCACGCACCACCGCGGCCGGGTCCTGTGCGCTATGGTTCCATTCGATGCCGGGACGGCGCAACTGCGCGTCCATGATATTGCCGATCACGACATAGACCGGCACGCGGTCGCACCAGGCATTGTAGAGCGCCATGGTGGCATGATGCAGCCCGACGGTGCCGTGGGCGAAGACGCAAAGCGGCTTGCCCTCGATCTTGTAATAGCCATGGCCCATCGCGACCGAGATTTCCTCGTGGCTGCAGGTGAGGAATTCGGGATTCGCATTACCCCCGTAGTTGACGAGCGACTCGTGCAGGCCGCGGAAACTCGAAGCGGGATTGGCCGCCATATATTCGAAGCCGAGGCTCTTGATGCAGTCGACCATGAAATCGCTGCCGCTCTTGCCTTCCGTCAGCACTTCGAGTTCGGGCGGAACGGCTGTTTCGGCGGCTTTGTTCGGCAGCGGAACCGGGTTGTTCGCAGGGCCGGGCCGCACGGCTGGCTGCGCCACTGCATTCAGTGGCGTAGCAAAAGCCGCCGCGCCGGCGAACCCCGCGCCTTTCAGGAATTTGCGGCGCTTGGCGCTTGGAAGATCGGCTTTTCCGGTCATCAAACAGCCCCGATACCTATAGGTCCGAACGAACCTTAAACGCCGGTTCGAACGCTGTCGATCATCGAGGCGCGATTCCCAAAATGGACCTCGTGCCAATTGCGCTGTACGCTTAAAGAAAAACAGGTAGGGGGCATCAAATGGTGGCGATCATGACCCGGATAATTTCGGCGGCTGTGCTCGTTCTTGGGTTGGGGACTATGACCCTCGCGTTTGCCCAAACGCCACTCGAACAAAGCGCCGAACACCGCTTCCAGCTCGACTTTCATGTCTCAGATACGGCACTTCAGAAGATGCTGCCGCAAGGGTGGGCTCCCGCCGTCGCGGCCGCAGGTCCGGCAAAAGACGCCAATCTGCGCATGATCTTCATCGACCGCATCGGTATCGTCGGGACCGATGGCAAGCCGCTGGGCCGAGGTGCCGCGCGCATGGTCTATCTTGCCGTTCCGGTGAAACAGACAGCCGGCGATACGGCCGGCCAGATGATCGTCGCTGGATTGACGGACAATGCCGCCGACGCGCCGGGGGCTTTCGGCGTCTATCAATATGCGGCAACCGCGAAGATGACGCGCAGTGTGAACGCGTCCAATGGCACCGCGATCGCGGAGGAGGATTGGGATTTCGTCGGCAACGGTGGCGAGCACATGCAGGTGCATGTGAAATATGAACGTGCGCCCGCGGCCAAAGGCGGCGGGGAGGTGAAATTCTTCAATCCCGCCGATCCTTCGAAATACCAGATCTTCAAGACCGAACAGACAACGGACATTACCCGCAACGCGACGACCAATCCGCCGGACCGCGTCAAGGAATTCTCCTATCGTGCCGGCGGTGGACGCATTGCATCGCTTTTCGATGGTACGGAAAAGGTGCTGAGCTGGGATTCGCAGCCCTGGTACAACCGCAGCGTGATCGCACCGTGAAAATCGCACCCACAAGAATGGGGGATGCAAAGATGCGCCATTTGAGATTGCCGCATGTTGGATTGGCCCTGGGCCTCGTCGTTGGGACTTCGGTCGCAGCACAAGAGACAGCGAAACCGGGCCTGCCCGATACGATCCCCTGCCCGGAAGCGGTTGCGCAGATCGCGACGTGCTATTCCGCGAAACTGGACAGCGGCGCTTATGTGCTCGCCGCGATGCCGAAGCATTGGAACGGCAATCTCATCGTCTTTGCCCATGGCGGGCCATCGCTCGTGCCCGCGACTGCGACAAGCAGCAAAGGCGATCTTTCCAAATATTCTGTCGAGGTCGAACGGGGCTTTGGATGGATAGCCTCGAGCTACCGCCGCGAGGGCTATGGGATACAGATGGCTGTGTCCGATACCGAGGACGCGCGGAAATTCTTCATCGCGCGCATCGCCAAGCCCAAGCGCACCATCATTCACGGCGCGTCCTATGGCGGGCTGGTGGCGGCAAAGCTGGTGGAGACCGTCGCGAAGGATGCCGATGGCCGCCCCCTCTATGACGGCGCGTTCCTGAACAGCGGACTCGTTTCCGGTTCTGCGGTCGGGTATGAATTCCGTGCCGACTTACGCGTGGTTTACCAATATTATTGCAAAAATCTGCCGCGTGCGAACGAGCCGCAATATCCATTGTGGCTGGGGTTGCCCGCCGATTCCAAGCTGACGCTGAAGGAGATGGAATCGCGCGTCGACGAGTGCACGGGTGTTTCCAAACCCGTCACCGAACGCACAGAACGGCAGAAGCAGAATCTTGCCAACATCATCGGCGTCATGGGCTTTTCCGACCGGCTGCTCACGCGCCACATGCAGTCGGCGACGTACATATTCCGCGACATTGCCACGCGCATAACCCAAGGCAAAAGCGCGTTCACGAATATCGGCATCGTCTATCGTGGCTCTTCCGACGACGCGGCGCTGAATCACGAGATCGTTCGCTTCAATGCGGCGCCGGAGGCGCGCGCGGCACTGAGGGCAGACGGTCAGCCTACGGGCGCGTTGCCGATTCCAATGGTCGCCATTCATTCCATCAACGACCCGCAGGTGGCGGTGGAGGTGGAATCGGCCTATCGCGATGCGGTGCAGGGTGCGGGCAACGCTGAGCGTCTGGTGCAGGCCTATACGGATGAGAATCAGCACACCGGACAGAGTGCGCCGGAAATCGCGGCGGCGCTGGAAATGCTGATGCAATGGATCGAGATGGACTACAAACCCGATGCGTCCATCATCGCGGAGGCTTGTGCGCAATTGCGCAGCGGCTTTGACGGCCCCTGCCGCTACCATCCGGAATTCCAGCCCAAGGCCTATGGCACAAAATTTTACACGCGCGACGTGGTGGCGCGCTAAACCGTCTTCACGGCGACCTTGCGCGCACCCATCTTGCGGCCCATCACCAGCACGATCAGGCCCGAGATCATCATCGCGGCTCCCATGGCGGCCATGGCTGAGCTATATCCGCCGCTCGATTCTTTCAACACGCCGACGCCGTAGGGCCCGATGAAGCGCCCCAGGCTTCCGATCGTGTTGACGAACCCGACTCCGCCTGCCGCGGCCGTACCGGCGAGGAATGTCGAGGGCAGGGCGAAGAACGGTCCGTTGTAGGCGAGCGTCCCCACCAATGCGACCGCAAGAGACAGCAGGACAAGCATGTTCGATTGCACGAGGGCTGCGAACATCAACCCGAACGCGCCAAGCAGCAACGGAACCGCCACATGCCAGATGCGTTCCTCTGTCGCGTCGCTGTGGCGCGCCCAAAGGATCATCGCGACCATCGAAGCGATGAAGCAAAGCGCAACGACGAAACCCGTCGCGAAATTCGAGAAACCCATGTCCTTGACGATCTGGGGCAGCCACAATTGAACCCCATACAGCCCGATCTGGTTGCCCAACAGCACAAGTCCGAGTGCGATGACTCGCGGGTCGCGCAAAGCGGGCCAGAAATCGCGATGCTCGCTGCTGCCTTCGTCTTTTTTGAGCCGCGCTGTGACGATCCGTTTTTCTTCGTCCGTCAGAAAACGCGCTTCTGCCGGCCGGTCCGGCAGAAGTTTCAGAGAAAGAAATGCCAGCGCGGTCGCAGGTAGCCCCTCCAGCAGGAACATCCATTGCCATCCATGCAGGCCTGCGATCCCATCCAGGCCCAGGATGCTGGTCGAAAGCGGACCGCCGATGATGTTGGCGAGCGGAATTGCCGCCATGAAAACCCCGACGAATCGGCTGCGCCAGGACTGCGGAAACCAATAGGTCATGTAGAGCAGCATGCCGGGAAAGAATCCCGCCTCGGCGATGCCCAGCAACAGACGCAGCGTGTAATAGCTGCGCGGTCCCTGCATGAAGGCGTTGCAGGCGGATAACAGACCCCAGACGGCCAGGATCAGGAATATCCAGCGGCGTGCGCCAAGCTTCTCCAGCATCAAATTGGCCGGCACTTGGAAGATCATGTAACCGACGAAGAATATGCTCGCGCCGAACCCGAACACAGCCGGGGAGAGACCAAGGTCCTTGTTCATGGTCAGTGCCGCGAAACCGACATTCACTCGGTCGATGTAATTCACCACATAGAGCAGCATGACGAAGGGGAGCAGGCGGCGTGCAATCCTCGCGAAAATCTGGTCTTCGGTCATATGTCGTCCTGCCCTGTTGCCATTTGCACGATGAGCCGCTCTGTGCGTTCCGGCAGCTCTTTGACCACGCTAGCATAATCTTGAAGCTTCCCGGAACGCGGACTTGTCATCGGACGAAAATCCACGCCAAATTGCATAAGCGCTCCGCGACAGGCACAGGCTGCGTTCGCCCAAGGTTGGAATCGTGAAGAAAGTCGTCGTTACAGGCATGGGGTGCGTCTCGGGTTTGGGGCCGGATAGGGCATCTGCTTGGAAAACGCTCATGGCCGGCGAAGGAGGGATTCGCCCCGTCGTGAAGTTCGCCCAGGGCCAGCAAGAGATGCGCATCGAAGGGCCCGGAGCAGCTGTCCCGCCAGACGCTGCAAAAAGGCTGAATGCGCATTTTACCGAAAAGCAGCTTGCAGGCGTCGATCCATTTTCCACATTTGCGGCGGCTGCGACACTTGAAGCCCTCGAGGATGCGGGACTTTGGGGAACTTCCGCCAGCCTGGGCGAAGCCGCAATCATTTATGGGAGCGCCAGCGGCGGCAATCTTGCGGTTGAAGCCGGCTATGTGCGGATGTTTCTGCAGGGAATGCCCAATGTGCATCCGATGACGATCCCGCGCTGCATGAGCAGCGCATCGGTCGCGCATCTGTCGATGCTGTTCGGCATCCATGGCCATTCGCTCGCCGTGTCGAGTGCCTGTTCGTCCTCGGCCCATGCGATCGGTGAAGCCATGCATCTGATCCGCGCGGGGCGCGCATCCATCGTGGTCACGGGCGGGAGCGAGGCTAGTCTGACATTCGGATCGCTTCACAGTTGGAAGGCTTTGCAGGCGATGGCGCCCGATGCTTGCAGGCCATTCTCCATGGACCGCAAAGGCATGGTGCTGGGCGAGGGCGCCGCAACCCTGATCCTGGAGGAAGAAGGTCACGCGCTGGCCCGCGGTGCGCACATTCATGCCGTAGTCGCGGGCTCAGGCTCGACCTCCGACGCCAGCCACATCACCCAGCCGGATGCCGAAAGTGCCGCCGCGGCGATTCGAGCCGCCCACAGAGATGCGGACTTAAGCGGGGACGCCCCTATTTTGATCAGCGCGCATGGAACAGGAACGCGGCTGAACGATCGGTCGGAGGCCTCTGCGCTGCGCCTGGCGTACCCGTCCAGTCTTGACCGCCATCGCGTGATCGCGACGAAGTCCGCGCACGGCCATATGCTGGGGGCGACCGGCGCAATGGAATTTCTGCTCGCGATCGAGGCCCTGAATGCGCAAATCGCGCCGCCCATCCTCGGCTACCTCGGGCCCGATCCGGAATGCGATTTGCCTTTGGTTCTGGCGCCCGAGAAAATCGCATGCGAAGCCACCGTCTCGGCATCATTCGCATTTGGAGGGCTCAATTGTGTCCTCATTGCCAAAAAGAAATGAGCCCCCTGCCAATTGATGGATAGGGGTTTGTATGGTGAAGTAAACCATGGATCTCGAACAAGAATTGCGCGCCGTATTGAAGACGAAACTCCCCCCTGGCGCTGAAATCGATATGAATACCAAACTCGCCGATGCCGGCCTCGACAGTCTCGATGTCGTCGAGATCGCGTTCGATGTTGAAGACAAGTTCCGTATCCAACTGCCCCCGCTGGCGGGCCAGATCACGGACGTCACATTTTTGGACTTGTACCGGCTGGTCGAAGAGAAGATCGCCGCGAAAGCGGCAGAGACAATTTAGGCTGGTCGCGTCTCGTTCAGGCGCTGTTCACGTCCAAAGCCGTTTCCTTTCATTCGCGGGTCATGTGAGGGCGTATTTGACCGAAGCGCATATCAACCGAATCGCAACGGCCGTCCCGCCCTATGATGTTCACCAGGCGTTCGTGCAATTCGGCCGTTCGCTGTTGACGCACGACGAACGCCGCTCGGCTCTGTTCGAACGCATGGTGGATCGCGCGGAGATCGATCATCGCTATTCTTATCTTTCGCCCAATGAACGCGCGGACCAGGGTGGCATGTCGGCAATCGATTTTTACACGCGCAAGAGCTTCCCCAGCACCGGCGCGCGGATGAAATTGTTCGAGGATCAGGCGCCCATGCTCGCCGAAATCGCGATAGGACGGCTTAATCTTCGGCCTGAGGAACGCGCGCGCCTTACGCATATCCTGATTTCCTGCTGCACGGGATTTTCCGCACCCGGTCTCGATCTGGAAATCATGAAACGATGCGGCCTTCCCGGGTCCATGGAGCGCAGCATCATCGGATTCATGGGATGCTATGCCGCGATCAATACGCTCAAGCTTGCGCGTCATATCGTGCGCTCCGAGCCGCATGCCCGCGTGCTTGTGATCAATTTGGAGCTCTGCAGCCTGCATCTGAAAGAGACATCCAATCTCGATGAAATCCTCTCATTTCTGATCTTCGGCGATGGCTGCGCGGCTTCCATCGTGACGGCTGAGCCGGTGGGTCTTGCGCTCGACAGCTTTCGTGCCGTGCTGGTTCCCGATACGCACGATCTGATCACATGGCATATCGGCGATACCGGTTTTGACATGATTCTGTCAGGGCAGGTGCCTGGAGCGATCCTGGAAGCGCTGCGCAAAGGTGCCGGTGAAATCCTCGATGGTGCGCCGGTCAGTGCCTTTGATTTATGGGCTGTGCATCCTGGCGGCCGTTCGGTCCTGGATGCGGTCGAACGCGCTTTCGATCTTCGCAGCAACACACTTTCCGCGTCCCGGAGCATTTTGCGGCGCTTCGGCAACATGTCGTCCGCGACGGTGATGTTCGTGCTGGAGACCATGCTTCGCGCAAGTGCGCAGACCCGTGGCTGCGCGATGTCGTTCGGGCCGGGGTTGATCGCGGAGACCATGCTGTTTCACGGCACGGGCTAGCGGTTTCTGCGGACGATTTTCCATGGCTCTGCTTCGCACAATGGAACCCGAATGGCTGGATGAAATACCGGCCGATGATTTCCGTGCGATCCGTTCGCGCCGCGACCTGAAGCGGATCAACGCCTTCATGCTTCAAACCGCGATTCTGGCGCGGCTGTTGACACGACATCAAACCACGCCGCCGCGGAGAATCATCGAGCTTGGCTCGGGCGATGGGACCTTCATGCTGGGCGTTGCGCGGCGCCTCGCTTCGGTTTGGCCGGAGGTCCACGTCGTTTTCCTCGATCGGCAAAATATCGTCAGCGATGAAACACGCGAGAATTTCCGGGCGCTTAATTGGCAGACCGAATCGGTGAGCGCCGATGTGTTTGATTTTCTCAGTGCCCAGAAGCCGGGGAGCGCGGATATCGTCACGGCCAATCTGTTCCTGCATCATTTTTCCGAACAGGCCTTGAGCAGGCTCTTCGCCTTTGCCGCGCAATTGGCGCCGTTGTTTGTCGCCTGCGAGCCGCGCCGTTCGTCTTCCGCTCTGATCGCCAGCCATATGGTCATCGCGCTGGGCTGCAACGACGTCTCGCGTCATGATGCGGTGGTAAGCGTGCGCGCTGGCTTTTCGGGTCAGGAGCTTTCGAAGCTCTGGCCACAGGACAGGGGCTGGAACCTGCAGGAGCAACCCGCGCTGCCCTTCACCCATTGCTTCGCAGCCCGCCGGATTGAGCGCGCCGGACATGCCGATGTATGACGCGCTCATCATCGGTGCCGGCCCGGCGGGATCGACGGCCGCGCGGCTCTTGGCAAAGGCCGGCTGGTCGGTCGCATTGGTCGAGAAAAGCGAATTTCCCCGGCGCAAGGTTTGTGGGGAGTTCATTTCGGCGACCAGTCTGCCGCTTCTTTACGATCCTCATGTGCGCGAGAGCTTTCTTTCTGAAGCGGGGCCCGAAGTGCGCCGCGTCGGATTGTTTGCGGCCGATGCGATGTTGACGTCCGCGATGCCGGCGGCCGATGCGTCGCGAACCGGCTGGGGCCGGGCTTTGGGCAGGGACCGTCTCGATCTGTTGCTGGTCCAGGGGGCCGTGGCTGCCGGCGCCGAGGTCTTCCAGCCCTGGAAAGTCGTCGTATTACAGCGCGGCCCGGGAGAATTTACCTGCACCATCGCGGCGGGCGACACGCGTCAGGATCTCTGCGCACGCATCGTGATTGCGGCCAACGGATCGTGGGAGAAAAGTTCCTGGGAGACGACACGCCCACGGAACCGTGCAGCCTCGGAGCTGCTTGGCTTCAAAGCGCATTTCAGCGATAGCGCACTGCCCAGCGATGTGATGCCGCTGCTGGTGTTCCCGGGCGGCTATGGCGGTATGGTGCACACGGACGGCGGCCGTGTCAGTCTTTCCTGCTGCGTACGCCGGGACACGCTGGATGCTTGCCGCCGCGCGCACCGGGGCCTGCCGGCAGGTGACGCGGTTCTCCAGCACATTATGCACCATTGCGCCGGAGTGGCGGATGCGCTGCTGCGTGCCCGCATCGATGGCGGCTGGCTTTCCGCCGGTCCAATCCGGCCGGGCATTCGCCCGCGTTACGCAGGCGGAATTTTCTTCGTGGGCAACAGCGCGGGCGAGGCACATCCGGTCATCGCGGAAGGCATCAGTATGGCCATGCAATCGGCGTGGCTCCTCTGCCAGCGTCTCATGGCTGCAGAGGATCGAACGGCGATTTCCGCTTCCACGTCCGAAATTGGACGGCTCTATGCAAAGGACTGGCATAGGGCTTTTGCGGGACGGATTCGCGCCGCCGCGATGTTCGCACATCTTGCGATGTGGCCGAGTGCGGCGCGTGCTTTGCCGGTCGTAAAGCGGTTCCCGGAAATTTTGACTTGGGGCGCGCGGTTGAGCGGAAAGGCCACCCAGCTCGTGCCATGATGCGGCCGTGATGCGGGCAGGCTTGCTGTGCAGGCGGCCTGCCGAAATGGAGATTTTCGCGTGGCGGCGAACGGCACTTGGGAATTCTGGATCGACCGCGGGGGGACCTTTACTGACATCGTTGGCCGTACGCCCGATGGGGCTTTGGTCGTGCATAAGCTCCTTTCCGAAAATCCCGAACAATATGACGATGCGGCCACCGCCGGCATTCGCGCACTGATGATGCGTCATGGCGAGGCCCCGATCGCAGCGGTGAAAATGGGCACCACCATCGCCACCAACGCGCTGTTGGAGCGCAAAGGCGAACCCACCGTTCTCGCCATAACCGCGGGCCACAGGGACGCGCTGAGGATTGGCTATCAAAGCCGCCCCAATCTCTTTGCGCGCCATATCGTGCTGCCGGAACCGCTCTATACGCAAATTATCGAGATTGACGAACGCGTGACGGCGGAGGGTGAAATCCTCAAGCCGCTCGATGAAGCTGCCGCGCGGTGCGCCTTTGAAGCAGTCTTCGTGGATGGCTATCGTGCCATCGCCATCGTTTTGATGCATGGCTATCGCCACACTGCCCATGAGAAGCGGCTTGAATCAATCGCGCGCGCAGTCGGTTTTACGCAGATTTCCGTCAGCCACGAGGTCGCGGCACTCATCAAACTTGTGCCACGTGGCGATACCAGTGTGACGGATGCCTATCTGTCCCCCTTGTTGTTGCGCTATGTCGACCGGATACGTGGCCGCTTGGATGAGAAAACCAGACTCTTTTTCATGCAATCATCGGGTGGCCTGGCCGAGGCAAACGCGTTTCGCGGCAAGGATGCGGTGTTGTCCGGCCCCGCCGGAGGCGTCATCGGACTGGCGAAAGTGGTCGCTGCCGCGGGCTTCGCCAAGGCGATTGGCTTCGACATGGGCGGAACATCGACCGACGTGTCCCATTACGCCGGGATTTACGAACACTCGCGCGGGAACGCGATTGCAGGCGTACGCCTGCACGTCCCCATGTTGGACATTCGCACCGTCGCTGCGGGCGGCGGCTCCATTTGCCGCTTCGACGGACTGCGCCTTCGTGTCGGCCCCGATTCGGCCAGTGCCATTCCAGGGCCCGCCTGCTATGGCCGCGCTGGGCCTTTGACGGTGACGGACTGCAATCTCCTGCTCGGCAAATTGCAGCCGGAGTTCTTTCCGCGCGTTTTCGGGTGCACCGGCGATGGCCCTTTGGAACGCGGCGTTGTGGCGCGGAAATTCGCCGAGCTTGCGGTAGAGATCACGGCGTCAACCGGAAAATCTATCACGCCACAGGAGATCGCTGAAGGTTTCCTGCGCATTGCGGTGGCCAACATGGCCAAAGCCATCAAGCAGATTTCCATCCAACGCGGCCATGATCTGGCCGAGTACACGCTTGTCGCTTTCGGTGGCGCGGCCGGTCAGCACGCCTGCCTTGTCGCCGATGCGCTTGGCATGAAGCGCGTGATGATCCACCCGCTTGCGGGCGTGCTGTCCGCCTATGGGATTGGACGTGCCGAGCTGAGGACCATCCGCGAACAGACGATGAATGTTCGCCTTGAGGCGGCAGTCGATCGTCTGGGGGCCGTAGTCGAAGTGCTTCTACAAGACGCACGTGAATCATTGGTCAGGCAGGGCGCGGCGCCAACGGCTATCCAGGGCTTCGCACGGGTGGAATTGCGCTACCAGGGTGTGGATTCCACGCTTTCCGTTCCGCTTCAGGGGATCGCACAGATGCGCGCGGCGTTCGAAAATGAGCATCGCAGGCGTTTCGGCTTCGCCAGCGCGGGCAAGAGCCTCATTGTCGAATCCGTTTCGGTAGAGGCCGTGGAATTCGCCACGACGAGCGAAGAGCCGGCCTCTCGTCCTCAAACCGTCCTCGCTTCGCCATTGGTACAGGTTCGTGCGTGCCTGGGCGGCGAGGAGCGGGAGACACAAGTGTATGACCGTGACGCCATGCTGGCTGGAGTGGAGATCGCGGGTCCCGCGATCGTCAGGGAAACGACCGCAACGACCCTCATCGAACCGGGATGGCGCGCGCGCGTCGATCCGCTTCGAAATCTTATCCTGGAGCGCGCCCACCCCTCGCCGGCGTACAGCACCATCGGCACGGCGGCCGATCCCGTCTCGCTGGAACTCTTCAACAATCTTTTCATGGCGGTTGCCGAGGAAATGGGCCTTTCGCTGCAGAACACCGCATCTTCGGTGAACATCAAGGAGCGGCTCGATTTTTCCTGCGCCCTATTCGCCCCCGATGGCTCGCTGATCGCGAATGCGCCGCATATCCCCGTCCATCTCGGTTCGATGAGCGATTCGGTGCGCACCATCATCGCGGCGCGCGGCTTCGTGAGCGACGGGTATCCGCGCGATGGCCGGGGAATCAAAGACGGCGATGTCTATGTGCTGAACGCGCCCTATCGGGGCGGCTCGCATCTGCCGGATGTTACCGTCATCATGGCAATCTTCGATGATGGTTGGCGCATCGCGGGTTTTGTCGCCGCGCGCGGCCATCACGCGGATATCGGCGGGATAAATCCTAGCTCCATGCCGCCCTTCAGCCGCACCGTGGAGGAGGAGGGGGTCCTTTTGGACAATGTCCTGCTCGTCGATGAGGGTCGTTTCCGCGAGGAGGAAATGCGTGCACTGCTCGCATCGGGCCGCTATCCCGCGCGCGATCCCGATTCCAATATCGCCGACCTGAAGGCCCAGGTCGCGGCTTGTGTCAAAGGTGCCGCTGAACTTCGCGCGCTGATCGGGCATTACGGCCGCGATGTCGTGCACGCTTACATGGTTCATGTGCAGGACAATGCGGCCGAATGCGTGCGACGCGTCATCGATACGCTTGCGAACGGGTCTTTCTCCTGCGAGATGGACAATGGCGCGGTTATTCGCGTGGCAATCATCGTCGATCGTGCAAGCCGCCATGCCCGGATCGATTTCACCGGAACGAGCGCGCAGCGCGACGACAATTTCAACGCCCCCCTGACGGTCTGCCGCGCTGCCGTGCTTTACGTCTTCCGCACGCTTGTCACAGATGACATTCCCCTCAATGAGGGCTGTCTCAGGCCACTCGAACTCGTCGTACCGGAAGGCTGTTTGCTCAATCCCAATTATCCTGCCGCCGTGGTTGCCGGCAATGTGGAGACCAGTCAGGCCATAACGGATACGCTTTATGGCGCGCTCGGCATTCAGGCCGCGGCGCAGGGAACGATGAACAACTTCACCTTCGGAGACGGTGCGCGGCAGTATTACGAAACCATCTGCGGCGGCTCGGGAGCCGGTCCCGATCATCACGGCACCAGCGCGGTCCACACGCATATGACGAACACGAGGCTCACCGACCCTGAAATCCTGGAGACGCGATTCCCTGTGCTGGTTGAGGAATTCGCGATTCGCAAAGGCTCGGGTGGCGGTGGCCGCTTTCATGGCGGAGACGGCGTGGTGCGCAAGATCATTTTTCGCGAACCTATGACGGCGTCGATTCTATCCAACCGCCGCCGCGTTGCACCTTTCGGTCTCCATGGCGGTGCGCCCGCTCTCTCCGGGCGCAATCGGGTTTTGCGCGCGGACGGCACGGTTGAGGATTTTGGCGCCTGTGCAACGACTGCGATGCAGCCCGGCGACGTGTTCATCATCGAAACACCGGGTGGCGGTGGTTTCGGACCGCGCGCCTCCACGGAATGAGGGTGGAATTGCGCCCCGGATCCGTTCGTGAAGAATTTCCGCGGCTCGATGCATGCACAGCCTCGCGCTTGGCCGCCATCGCGCTCGGTCATGTGACGCGCGAATATCCCAATCGGCTCGACCATATGCTCGAAGGGCCTGCCGATTTGGAATCGCCGCAGGCGCTGCATCCGGTTTTCTACGGCAGTTTCGATTGGCACTCTTGCGTGCATTCCTATTGGCTGCTGGCGACTCTGATCCGGCTCTTTCCTGAGATGCCCGAAGCAAGCGCCATTCGCGCGCTCTTTAACAACACATTCACGAAGAAGAACATTGCGGGGGAATGCACCTATCTGGAGCGCAAATCGGCGGCGCTGTTCGAACGACCCTATGGCTGGGCATGGCTTCTGATGCTTCAGGCGGAGCTGCTGCGCCATGGGGGCATCGAGGGTCGGCGGTGGGCATCGGCGTTACGACCGCTTTCCGCGATGTTCGTCGCGCGGTTCCTCGCGCACCTTGCCAAAGCGACCTATCCCCATCGCGCCGGAACCCACGGCAATAGTGCTTTCGCGCTGGCGCTCGCGCTGGAATACGCCCGGACGGCAAGGGACAAGGGGCTTGCGATGCTGATCCGGAAAACCGCCCGGCGCTTTTATGCGAAGGACGCCGATTGTCAGGCATGGGAGCCAAGCGGCGAGGATTTCCTGTCGCCCGCGCTGATGGAAGTCTACTGCATGAGTCGCGTGTTGCCGGCGCAGCGCTTCCGCGCCTGGCTTTCCCGTTTCCTGCCGCGATTGGCGGCGCAAAACCCGGCGAGCCTGTTTTCACCGGCACGGGTAAGCGACCGGACCGATGGCCGGATCGTGCATCTGGACGGTTTGAATTTGAGCCGCGCCTGGTGCTGGCGCGCAATCGCCGGGACATTGCCGGAGAACGACCGCGCCGGCCCCGTCGCGGCCCGTGCCGCGCGACGCCATTTCGCGGCGGCGGAAGGTTTTCTCACCGGCCATTATATGGGCGAGCATTGGCTGGCGAGTTTCGCGCTGCTCGCGCTTCGTTAAGGACCCATGGCTCCCGTGAACAGCTTCTACACCATTGGACATTCCACGCGCTCGCTTGACGCGTTTGCGGATCTCCTGGTTTCCTCGGGCGTGAAGGAGCTTGTCGATGTCCGCACCATCCCGCGCTCGCGGACCAATCCGCAATTCAACGCGGATGTTTTGCCGGAATCGCTGCGCCCCTTTGGAATCGTCTATCGGCATATCGCTCAATTGGGTGGCTTGCGCGGCCGGCGGAAGGATCGTCCGCAATCCCCCAATACATTCTGGGAAAATAGTAGCTTCCGCAACTATGCCGACTATGCCGGCACGGAACCATTCCGCGAGGGGCTTTCGAACTTGCGCGAGATCGGCCACCGGCAAACCTCTGCCATCATGTGCGCCGAAGCCGTATGGTGGCGTTGCCACCGCCGGATCATTGCGGACTATCTGCTTAGCCTAGGCGAGACCGTGTTCCATATCCTCGGACCGAATAAAATCGAGCCCGCCCACCTGACGCCCGCCGCGCAGCAGGCCGCCGACGGAACGTTGCTCTATCCCAAATGACGCTTCAGGATCCCATGATCGCGCGGACAATGAAAAACAGGATCGACGGCGCGACCAGGCAGCCTAGACCAGTATGGAATGTCGCCGTCAGCGCGCCATAGGGAACGAGGCGAGGATCGGTCGCCGCAAGCCCCCCGGTGACACCGCTGACCGTTCCCATCAGGCCGCCGAACGCCATCGCCGAACGCGGATTGTCCAGTCCGATAGAACGCGCCACGAAGGGCGTGCCCGTCATCACCAGCACGGCCTTGAAGACGCCGGTGGCGATGGAGAGCGCCATTACCGGCGAGCTTGCGCCCAAGGCCGAGCCCGTGACCGGCCCCACAATATAGGTGATGGCGCCGGCACCGATGGTTGTCATCGAGACCGCATCCGAATAACCGAAAGCGCGCGCGACGCTGGTGCCGACGATAAAGGGAAGGATGGTCCCAAGCGTGAGTGCAATCGCGCCCAGCAATCCTGCCTTTTTGGCTTCGTTCACATCCACTTCGAACGCGGTCGCGACGATCGCGAAATCGCGGATCATCGCGCCGCCCATGATGCCCAGACCCGCGAACATTGGAATGTCGGCAAGCCCGTTCTTGCCGCCCGTCGCGATGCCGCCCGCATAGGCCAGGACCAGACCCAGTATGATCGCGATGGCCGAGCCGTGGATGCGGCCGAACGTCAGATATTTCGAAACCGCATAGGACAGCCACATCACACCGCCTACGGCGGCAAAAGCGACGATCAATGCGTGCTCGTCGGCCAGACGTTTCAGGATGTCGGTCATTCCGCGGCGCCCGACAGCACGCGCGCGGCATGGGCTTCTTCTGCGCTGGCCGGAACGGCGTCGCGCGGGCGCGACCACCGGCTCAGGAGCGCGGTCGCCGCCAGACTGACAAGCACGCCCCCGCCTCCCGCCAGCAACACCACGGGCCCACCGCGCACGGCGGCGACCACATTTTGGATCGAAGCCATGGCAACCACGATGGGGATATAGAGCGCTGCCCAGAACTCGATGCCAAGTTTGAACCCATGGTTCAGCTTGCCCCGTTGCATCAGCCAGGCGCGCGCCGCGATCAGGAGCAGCATGGCGATGCCGACGCCGCCGACATTGGTTTTGGCCCCGAGTGCGACACCGAGCACATCGCCGAGCAAGGCGCCGGCAAGCGTGCAGATCGCCAGCAATGCAACACCGAAAATGGTCATGCCAAGCGTCTCCTCTTCGATGTCCCTCTGCGCGCGCGGGAACTGTCGTGCCAGAAACTACAGGCAGGCTCAAACCCTAGTCAATTTGCCTGCGAACCATGATAGGAGGATTTACACTGTGGAATGGCTGAAATCATGGGTCTGAACGGGATGCGTTGGGATGGGTTCTGAAGTCGCCGCAAGCGCGCTTCCGCTCGCCGGACTGATCGTGGCGGAGTTCTGTAACGTCGCCGCGGGGCCTTTCTGCGGCATGCTGCTCGCCGATATGGGCGCCGACGTGCTCAAGATCGAACCGCCCGGCGGCGATATGCTGCGGCAGTGGCCGCCGCATACCAACGGCTTCAGCGAAAATTTCGCCTCGCTCAATCGCGGCAAACGCTCCATCGCCCTGGATTTGAAAAATCCCGCCGACAATGAAATCGCCCTTCGCATCATGGGCCGCGCCGATGTCGTCATCGAGAACAACCGCCCCGGCGTCATGGAAAGATTGGGACTCGGCTGGCTGCGCATCCATGCCGAGAAGCCGAAACTCGTCTATTGCTCCATCTCCGCTTACGGGCAGTCCGGGCCCCGCGCCGGCCAGGGCGGGTTCGATGTCACGATGCAGGCGGCTTCCGGATTGATGAGCGTCACCGGCGAGACGGAAGGCGCGCCTGTCAAATGCGGTGTGCCGGTGGCCGATTTCACCGCCGGCCTTTACGGTGCGTTCGCGATCGCGGCCGCGATCGCCCGCGTGCGCGCAGGCGGCGAAGGCCTATACATTGATGTCCCGATGTTGGGGACGACACTTGCCATCGGCGCGCTCCAGACGAGCGAATATTTCGGCACGGGCCGCGATCCGCAGGCTTTGGGCTCGGCGCATCCGCGCAACGCGCCGTATCAGGCCTATCGCGCGCGGGACCGCTATTTCGTGATTGCTGCGGGAAACGACAAATTATGGGCCAGCGTGTGTGACATTGTTGAAAGGCCGGGACTCGTGTCCGATCCGCGCTTCGCCACCGTC
>DASYEG010000119.1:0-2611 GCA_036499145.1 Micropepsaceae bacterium
ACCGGTTTAGGAAGGGCTGCGAGCCCGCCCAAGACCAAGGCGGTGGCAAAACGTGCGATCTCATCGGGTTCCGGTATTTCCCGCCACTGCAGGATCTCAGCCAGTTCGCAAGCAATCCCCAGCATGGATGCCGCGAGATATTCCGCATCCACGGGTGCGAAAAGACCGCGCGCGATGGCGGCCTCTACATCGGCCTTCAGTTCCTCGAAGCCGGCAAGCACCTCCGGCGTATCAACACGCAAGGGCGCCGCATCGTTACGCCTGATCACAGCCACAGTCCCGCGCCTTTGCGCCACATACGTGAAGAAGGCCCGGAAGGTTTCCGCCACGAACGCCTCCGACGTCCCCGCGTCCCGCCGCGCGTCACGCAGGACCGGCCGCAACGCGAGCGCGGTTTCGTCCCGCATGGCCTGGAAGATTTCCTCTTTCGAGCGGAAGTAATTGTAGAAGGTGCCCGAAGCCAGCGGCGTCGCCCGTATGATGTCGCGCACCGTGACGCCGCCATAACCGCTCTCGGCGAAGACACGGCGTGCGGCATCGAGGATCAGACGACGATTCTGCTCCTTGATGGATGCGCGCTTGCCCTGGACACGCTGTTGCGCCGGGCGATCGGGCTGGGCTTCCAAAGGCGGTCCTTCTTTACGGCCGTGCCGGCTCCCCAGGAGCGATCCTAGCGCAAGATGACGCACCTTCAACTTACCGTTCCGTTTAAGTTAAAGACGGCGTCAACATACACGTAAGAATAGAAAATATTCCGTAATATCAGTTAGTTCTGCGGTTTTCTTACGAGATCGGTTTAGCATTTCCACATCCTGACCCCACCTCTCGGCCTGATAAAGCTCGTCCAATTGAGCGGCCGCGAGGGCCTGCTCTGCACTGACGTGCCTGTCCGAAAGCGCGAGTGCGACGATCGCCGAGCCCAGCAATGTGGCCGCCGCATGCAGCCCCGCGAGTTCGAAATCGTCATACTGGGCGATAGCGCCCTCCAGTGCCTCCAGGGTCTGTGGCGGCTGTTCGACATGCACGATGCCCGCGCCGCAAACGAGAGTCGCGCCATAGCGCGTGCGGGCCCAGTCCAGAAGCGGGTCCCATTCTGCGGCCTGCCGCCGAACCAGATTTTCCGGCCCTTGCGCCCGGTAGCAGACGAGATCGCTTCTCGCGAAGGCGAGAATTTGCTCGATGGCGATCTGACGGTTGGGACGCACCAGATCGATGGCAGTGTTCGCGAGCGTGGTGAGAATCATGGTCTCGGGCCGGATCGTATCGGCTTGGCCGCGCCACTCCTCAGCTATCGCCTCGGCAAGCGCGGCCGCGGGTAGCGCAAGCGCTGCACCAGTCGGCGTGCGAATCGTCTTCCCGTCCAGGAGAACGCTATATCCCCCGTCCGTAACCGCCTCGACCGACACCTCCCGATAGAACCGCCTCGCGTTCACAGCTTCCTGGAATCCGCAAACGGGTCGGCCGTGCTGTTGGGATCGAATCCGAACAGACGCCAGGCATGGACCATGTGCGGCGAAAGGGGTGCGGTCGCCCGCAATCGTCCGCCCTCGGGATGGGCCATGTCGATGGAGCGTGCGTGGAGATGCAGGCGGTCTTCCAGCTCCCCCAGGCCCTTGGCGTTTTCGCCACCATATTTGAAGTCGCCCACGATGGGCGTGCCCAGATGCGCAAGATGCGCGCGCAATTGGTGCGTGCGTCCCGTGACGGGACGCAGCGCCACCCAGGCATATTGATTGGCCGCGGTCCCCATCACGGCATAATGGGTGGTTGCGGATTTGGCATCCTCCGAATCCTCGGTCGCAGGCGCCATGCGTTCGTCACGCCCATGTTTGCCGAAGCCTGCTTCTTTGGCGAGCGCCAGGCGCACAACGCCCTGATGCGGGATCGGAACGCCCCTGGTCAGCGCCCAATAGATCTTGCGCGCGTCGCGACGACGCAAGGATTGGGCCAATGCCGCCGCCGCGGGCAGCGTGCGCGCGACAACCAGAACACCGGACGTATC
The DNA here is from genome assembly GCA_036499145.1 of Micropepsaceae bacterium. GTDB lineage: Bacteria > Pseudomonadota > Alphaproteobacteria > Micropepsales > Micropepsaceae > CAIYRG01. The sequence goes on from DASYEG010000119.1 coordinate 2,003, forward strand.
GCGGTCAAGCCGATGCACCAGGCGAGGACGTTGTTTCTTTTTGCCCTGTAGCGCCTCAAGCAGCCCGTCTATGTGGCGGCTGATGCCCGAACCGCCCTGCGTCGCGATCCCGCTTGGCTTGTTCAGCACGAACACCGACGGGTCTTCATGGATGACAAGCCGCTCCATGAAATCCTTATCGGCATCGCTGAAACTGTGAGCCCGTGGCCCATTCGGCTGCGCCCCGGTCTGGCCCTGGAGCTGCGGCGGGATGCGGATCGCCTGCCCTGCCTCCAGCCGGTCGCCCGCATGGGCGCGCTTGCCGTCGATGCGCACCTGGCCCGTGCGCAGGAGCTTTTCCAGCGGCCCATGGCCAATTGCGGGGTAATGGCGTTTGAACCAGCGGTCCAGGCGCAGGCCCGCTTCGTCCTCTTGCACGGCTGTCGTGGCGCTCATGCGAGGCTGCGAACGAGCCATAAGCCGCTGAACAGCGCAATCACCGAGAGCAACACCGACGCGATCATATAGACCGCCGCTCCGATCCAATCCCCGCGTTCGATCAGAAGCGCGGCATCCAGCGAAAAGGTCGAGAATGTGGTGAAGCCGCCGAGAATGCCCGTGGTGAGAAAG
>DASYEG010000120.1:0-3042 GCA_036499145.1 Micropepsaceae bacterium
GCAAAACGACTACGATACCGACCCGCGCCTTCAGGAGATTAATCTGGGCGCGTGGGATGGACTGACGGATGCGCAGGCCAAGGCGCTCGATCCCGTAGCGTTCGAACGGCGCGGCGCCGACAAATGGAACGTGCGTGTGCCGGGCGGCGGCGAGAATTATGCCGATGTCGCGGCGCGCGCGGAAAGCTGGATACAGGAAATCAAAGCAGACACCTTCGCCGTGGCGCATGGTGCGTTCACACGCATCCTGCGCGGCCTGTTCATGGGCGTGGACTGGAAAGCGATGTCCAATCTGGATGAGAAGCAGGGCGTGCTATTCCGCGTACGCGGCAACACGATCAAGCGGTTCGATCCGCCGGAAGCGCTGGAAAAGCCCACCGGCCCGCACCCACCGGGTTAAGACATGCCCGATTTTCGCGACCTGACGCTCTATGTCATCCGCCACGGCGAATGCGAGCACAATGCGCTGGGCGTCGTCGCGGGCCAGAATGATTCTCCACTGACCGAAAAGGGACGCGGCCATGCGCGCGCCAATGGGGTGCTGCTCAAATCGCTGGCGGGCGATCTTTCCCAATTCGATTTCTTCGCCAGCTCGCTTCACCGCACCTGTGCGACCATGGAGATTGTGCGCGAGAACGCCGGCCTGCCCCGCACCGGCTATGTCGCCGACCGGCGGCTGATGGAAATCGATTGCGGCGACAACACCTGGCGGCGCTGGAGCGACATCACGACGGATGCGCAGAAAAATCCTGTATGGCACCGCGCACGCTGGGATTATCAGCACCCCGGCGGCGAAAGCTTCCACGATCTCTACAGACGTGTCTCCGAATTCCTGCAAACGCTCAAGCGCGACAGCATCATCGTGACCCACGCCGGCCCGGTGCGCGCGATCCGCGGGCACTATCTGGGGCTTACCTCTGACGCGGTTCTGAGTTACGAGACAAAACATGCCGGGATCATGCGATTGTCCGCCGGCACGGACGCCACTTACGGCGATTGAACGTGACCGATTTTCGCGACCTCACCCTCTATGTCATCCGCCACGGCGAGTGCGAGCACAACGTCGCCGGGCGCGCGGCATCGTGGGATGACTCGCCGTTGACGGCGACAGGCCGCGCACAGGCGCGCAACAACGGTCATCTGCTGGAGGAAATCGTTGGCGATCTTTCCAGATTCGATTTCTTCGCCAGCCCGATCCACCGAACCTGCAACACGATGGAACTGGTGCGCGAAGGCGCAGGCTTGCCGCCCACCGGCTATCGCGCCGATCACCGCCTTATGGAAATCCATTTCGGCGACCACACATGGATGACACGCGAGGAGATCGCAAAGCTCGATCCGCAACTTCCCGGTCTCGACGATCAGGACGACTGGGATTATGTGCGGCCAAATGGCGAAAGCTGGGCCAGCCTGCACGAGCGCGTCGGACGTTTTCTCCCGACCCTGAAACGCGATGCCGTGATCGTCACGCATTACGGTCCGGCACGTGCGATCCGCGGGCATTATCTCGGGCTCTCGGCGATGCAAACGAAGAGCTACAAACCGCCGCACGCCGGAATCATGCGGCTCTCTGCGGGCGCCGAAACATATTTCGGCACCTGACCGGCGCAAGGATGTTCTAAAAAGAAAAAACCTCCGCCCGCCGGGATCGCGATCCACGGCGAACGGAGGTTCTGTTCCGTCTTCGAATTCTTAGAGCGTACCGGTGCTCGGCGTCGTCGTGTGATGGTGATTGTTACCACCGCTGGACACCGCCCAGATCACGCCACCGGCGACGAGCGCGCCGCCGACGATGTAGAGCGTTTGATTGTCATGCCAGGTCTGGGCCTGCTTCACACCGGCAGCCGAACCGGGCGCGAGCGCGGATTGCTGCTGTGCAGCGGGAGCAGCCTGAACATCGGCCGCCTGAACGGCAACCGGCGCAACCGCCATGGCGGCGCTTGCGGCAAAGGCGGCAAGGAGGAATTTCATCGGATATTTCCTTTAGGATTAAGATGCAAAAACTGGCCAGCCCCTCCCCCGAATTCGCCGGGGGTATTCGTTACCGTCCTGTCCTGTCGGTTTTAGGCGACTCGTTGGGTTAAACAAGAGACAAATTTGTTACGTGCAAACTTAGTCGGTCCCCCTGCGTTGTAGCCGCGCACGCAACCCGTGGTATGACGATTCCATGTCCTTCAATACGTTCGGCCATCTGTTTCGCGTAACCACCTTTGGCGAGAGCCACGGGCCGGCCATTGGCTGCGTGGTGGATGGCTGCCCGCCGGGCGTTCCGCTGGTCGAATCAGACATCCAGGCGGATCTGGATCGGCGCCGCCCTGGCCAGTCCAAATTCGTCACGCAACGCAAAGAACCGGACACGGTCCGAATCCTTTCCGGCGTCTTTCGGGACGAACGGATGAAAGCGCAAGTGACCACGGGCACACCGATCGCGCTGCTGATCGAGAACGTGGACGCGCGCTCGAAGGATTACACCGACATCCGCGACAAGTTTCGCCCCGGCCATGCCGACTACACGTACTGGGCCAAATATGGCGTGCGCGATTATCGCGGTGGCGGACGGCAAAGCGCACGCGAAACCGCAAGTCGCGTGGCGGCCGGCGCCATCGCCCGCAAGGTTCTGAACGCACTCTATAAGAAAGTCATCGTGCGCGGCGCGCTGGTGCAGATGGGCACGCAGACCATCGAGCGCGCGCGCTGGAAATGGGAGGAAGTGGCGAAGAACCCGTTCTTCTGCCCCGACCCCAAAGCGATTGTGCCGTGGACGCAATATCTCGAAGCGATCCGCAAGAAGGGTTCATCCGTCGGCGCGATCATTGAAGTGGTGGCCGAAGGTATTCCGGTTGGGTTAGGTGCGCCGATCTACGGCAAGCTCGACGCAGACCTCGCAGGCGCGCTGATGAGCATCAATGCCGTGAAGGGCGTGGAGATTGGCGACGGCATGGCGGTGGCGTCGCTCACCGGCGAACAGAACGCCGACGAGATCCGCATGGGCAAAGGCGGCAAGCCGAAATTCTTATCCAACCATGGCGGCGGCGTGATGGG
>DASYEG010000121.1:0-4074 GCA_036499145.1 Micropepsaceae bacterium
CCTCACCCACAAAATTCTGGCGCGGCCTGACCGAGGTCGCGGGCCATCCCGAATGGCAGGACGATGCGCGCTTTACGAAGAAACGCGATCGCCAGGAAAATTACCGCGTGCTGCACCGATTGCTGGCGGAGATTTTCGCGACGAGAGAGCGCGATCATTGGCTGGCACTGCTGCAGGCGCGCGATGTCCCGAGTGCCGCCATCAACACACTGGATCAGGTGTTCGCCGATCCGCAAGTGAAGCATCTGGGTCTCATTCGCGAAGTCCCCCATCCCAAGCTCGGGCATGTGTCGCTGGTCGGAGGTGGGGTGAATTTGAGCGAAACGCCGCCCGAGATTCGCAGCGCCGCCCCCGATCTCGGTCAGCACAATGAAGAAGTGCTTGCCCGCATTGCCATGGCGAAGACCACATGATCGCGCCCTCGCAACGCTTGCGCAATGCCTGCGCCATTGTCGGGGCCGGCAACAGCCGCCTGGGACAGGTGCCCGGCGTTTCCAGCCTCGATCTTCTGATCGAGGCCATGGCCAATGCGCTTGACGATGCGGGGCTGAAGCCTGCCGATATCGATGGCATCATCGTTCGCGGACCGGACGATTCCTATTGTCATCATCAGCAAGCCGGCGAGCGGCTCGGGATCAATGCACGCTTCTCGACTTCGCTCGACAATGGCGGCGCCAGCCAGATCCTGTCTGTGGCCATCGCCGTGATGGCAATCGAAGCGGGTCTCGCGACCACAATCATTTGCGGCTATGGCCGCGATGCCTGGTCGCGCACGCACAAATCCGACGCGGCGCGCGTCAAGAACCAGACCCGGCCCGACGATCAGCACGCGCAGGAATTCGGTCCCGAATATGGCTATTTCGGCGCCGTGGCGGCGCACGCCTTCGGGGCGCAGCGTCACATGCACGAATTCGGCACCACGCGCGAGAATTTCGCCGAGATCGCGGTCGCGTTTCGCGAACATGCGATGCGCAATCCCGACGCGCAAATCCGCAAGCCGCTCAGTACCGCGGATTATTTCAAGGCCCGCCTGATCGTTTCTCCTTTCGGTCTGTTCGATTGTTCGCTCAGAAGCGATGGGGCGGGTGCGGTTATTGTGACGCGCAGCGAGCGGGCCCGCGATTTTAAAGCGCCCCCCGTGATGATCCGCGGCTTCGGCAGCTTCAACAATCTGACCGGTTGGTTTGCCGCCGACAACATGATCCGCACCGCCGCGCGCCAGAGCGGCGAGGCCGCCTATCGCATGGCGGGTCTTGGGCCGTCCGATATCGATACCGCGCAGCTCTATGATTGTTTCACCTACATGGTGCTGGTCCAGCTTGAGGATTACGGCTTCTGCGCCAAGGGCGAGGGTGGCCCTTTCGTGCAATCGGGCGCGCTCAGAATGGGCGGCCGGCTTCCCACCAACACATCGGGCGGGCAGCTCTCGGAGGCTCACGTCGAAGGCATGTTGCAGATCGTCGAAGGCGTGCGGCAATTGCGCGGAACCTATCCAGCGGAGCGCCAGGTCGCGCACGCGAATGTGGCGCTGATCTCCGGCCATGGCGGAAACCAGGTGTGCCATTCAACGCTGATCCTGGAGCGTGGCTGATGGTGCCCGATACGCCCCTCTCAAAACCGGTGCCGCGGCCATCCCCGGAATCGCGCAGCTTTTGGGACGGCGCGAAGGACAGGCGCCTGATGCTGCCCCGCTGCAATGTTTGCGGCCAGTTCTGGTTTCCGCCGTCGCAGCGCTGCCGCCATTGTCTGGCCGCCGATTTCGCATGGCAGGAAAGTGCAGGCAGGGGGCGCATCTACAGTTTTGTGGTTTATCATCGCGTCTATCACCCGGCCTTCGAGAACGATGTCCCCTATGTCGTCGCCATCGTGGAATTGGACGAAAATGTGCGGCTGCTGACGAATATCGTGGGAACGCCGCCGGAGGATGTGCGCTGCGATGCGCGCGTGCGTGTGGTGTTCGCGGATACCGATGACGGTGCCGTCCTGCCGAAATTCGAAATCGCGCCATGATGGCGCGTGGGGCGAAAGCTTTCCCCCGATTCTCGCCGCTGGTTCTCGGCCTCATCCTTGTGTTGCTGGTGCTGATTCTGCCGCCGGTGATCTATCTCATCCGTTCCAGCCTGCAGGAGATCGCGTTCGACGGGTCCTTCGGGGCCTTCACGCTGGAGCATTATCGCGCGCTGATTGGAACGGGCGGGCTGTTCCTTGTGATCCTGACGAGTGCCGCCTATGCGGCGGGATCGGCGGTGGTTGCGCTGCTCTTCGGCGGGGTGCAGGCCTGGATCGTCGAACGTACGGATACGCCGCTACGTTCGCTGGTCATCATCGTTTCCATCGTTTCGCTCGGCATACCGAGCGTGCTCTACACGATTTCCTTCCTGCTGCTGCTGGGCAAGACCGGCCCGCTGAATCAATTGCTGATGGGGATCACCGGCGCCACCGAGCCATTGTTCAATGTCTATTCGCTGCACGGCATGATCCTGATCCAGGGGATCGAATACACGCCCCTGTGTTTCCTGCTGCTCTCCTCCGTCTTTCGCTCCACCGACGCGGCGTTCGAGGAAGCCTCCATGATGTCGGGTGCGGGGATCGCCACGACATTCCGCCGCATCACCTTCAAACTGGTGACGCCGGGGATCGCGGCCTTGCTGATCCTTATCTTCATCCGCGCCTTCGAGGCCTTCGAGACGCCCGCCTTGGTGGGCCTGCCGGGGCGTGTGCATGTGATAACCAACGATATCTATCAGACCATGCTCGACATCCCGCCCAATTATGGGGAGGCCTCGGCATTCTCGGTGGTAATGCTGGTCATCATGGTGTTTCTGCTCAGGCTGTACGGCAATTTTTCGAAGCATGCGGAGAAATACCAGACCATCAGCGGCAAGGGATTCCGGCCGCGGGTGATGCACATCGGGCCCTGGCGCTGGCTGACCATGGCTGTGCTGGTGGGGTTGTTTTTCCTGCTGATCGTCTTTCCCGTCGGCATCACGCTCTGGGTCTCGCTGGTGCCCTATTATGACGGCGTGAATGCGGCAGCCCTGGCGCGTTTCAGCCTCGCCAATTTCCGCACCATCCTGTTCGAAACCTCATCGGCGTCGTCGCTCGGCAACACCTTCATCCTGGGAGGCGCCACCGCGACTTTGGTTGCCGCGTTCACCACGCTTGCGGCGTGGCTTGCGGTGCGGCGCCAGCCCGGCGCGTGGCTTCTGGATCAACTGGCGAGCGCGCCTTTGGTCTTTCCGGCCATCGTCCTCGCGGTCGCGTTCCTGCAATTCGTGCTCAGCGTGCCGTTCGGGCTGTATGGTACGCTGACCTCGATCATCATCGCCTCCATGGTGCAGTTCATGCCCTTCGGGATGCGCTATTCCTATGCCGGCGTGCTGCAGATCCATCGCGAGCTGGAGGAGGCCTCGGCACTTTCCGGCGCGCGCGCACCGACCACATTCCTGCGTGTCGTCCTGCCGCTGATCGCGCCGGCGGTGGTGACCTGCTGGCTATTCATCTTCCTGATGGTCTCGAAAGCGGTGTCGATTCCACTCCTCCTCGCCGGACCAAATTCCCAGGTCGTCGCGGTCTCGATGTTCGACATGTGGCAGAATGGCGTCGCGCCCGAGCTGGCAGCACTCGGTATCATCTGGACCATCATCATGACGGTCGTGAGCACGGCCTTTTTCACCGTCTCGCGCCGCTATGGTCTTTCCGCGCGTTGAGCTAGGAGAAATATTTCTTCAGAAGCGCAGCCACTTTCGCGTGGGTGGCATACAGGACTTCATCGTCGATGAAATTCTCCTTCAGCCCGGCCAGACGTGGACTGACCGGCTGCAATTCCTTCAGAGGCTGCACCCGTTCGTTCACCGGGAAATATTGCGCACGCGCCAGCAGCGTCTGACCAGCCTCCGACAGCATGTAGTCGATGAACAGCATCGCGGCATGGGGATGCTTGGTGCCTTTCGGGATCATGATGCTGGCGACGGTGGACGGCATCGGCTGCAACACTTGGGCGGCGATAGGCGCGCCCTTGCCGGCGGCGATGATCGGCAGATGCTGCGCGGTGGTCAGGGTGATCCAATATTC
>DASYEG010000122.1:0-8685 GCA_036499145.1 Micropepsaceae bacterium
GACATCGAAGTCGCGGCCGTCGATGCGCGCGATCTCGAACCAGTCGGCGAAATCCGAGGTCGCGTGGGGTTCTTCTTCCAGCGCCGCCAGCATCGCGCGCCAGGCGGGAATGAGAAGATGGGCGCGCCGTTCGAGCCCGCGTAATACCGCTTCGATGCGCACGCGCATGGGGCTCTCCAGCTCGCCCGCCTCCTTGTCCAGACGGGCGCGAAGATTGCCCGCCAAGCGGTTCAGCGGCGCACCCAGACGCACGAGCCAATGATCGAGCTTGGCGGCCGCGTCCAGCAGCTCAGGCTCAAGCGGGCGTACATCGGCTTCGATGCCGTATTCGGAATCGCCATCGGCACTTCGCGCGCGTGCATGGGCATAGACATGGGCCAGGAAAACCTCCCCCGGCCCGCGCGGTCCCGCGCCAAGACGTGAGAGCCAGCCTTCGCCGGCCAGCGCTCCGGCGGCGGCAAACGCCTCTTCGAGCGCAGACGCGCCGTCTTCATCGGCGACGAGATCGCGGGCCCGCTCGTTCAATCCGCGGGCGCGCGAGCGGCGGCCTTCGGGGCCCCGGATCCAACGGCGCAGCTCGGCCATTTCCGTGCCCGACAGTTCGGCCGCGAAGGCCGAATCCGCCGCATCGAAAAGATTGTGCCCCTCATCGAAGACATAGCGCACGCGCCGCTCGGGCGTGATGTTGTCGGCTTCTTCGGCGCGCACGCCGTCATGGCTCGCCTGCGCCATCACGAGCGCATGATTGGCGATGACGATGTCCGCGCCATGAGCGCGGCGCAAACCCCGTTCGATGAAGCAGACGCGATAATGCGGACACGCGGCATAAATGCATTCGCCGCGCCGGTCGGTAAGCTCGCGCAAAGGCACCGTGCCGGCGAGAAAGGCCGGGAAGCCCGCAGCCGAAAGGTCACCGTCCGGCGAAGTCTCGAGCCAGCGCGCGATCAGTCCGAGCGCAACGGCGCGCTGACCGGGCGCATGGGCGTTGCGTTTGGCGGCCTCTTCGAAATTGAGCAGGCAGAGATAATTCTCCCGGCCCTTGCGCAGCACCACTTTCAACGGACGCGCGCGCGCGCCCCGCTCGAGTTTTTCGGCCTCCTGCAGAATCTGGCGCTGCAGATTGCGGGTATAGGTCGAGATCCAGAGTCCCGGCCCGTTCTTCTCCGCCCAGAGCGAGGCCGGTGCGAGATAACCAAGCGTCTTGCCGGTGCCCGTTCCTGCCTCCACCAGCGCGATGCGCGGTGCGCCCACCCGATTGCGCGGTGCGAAGGCCGCGGTGGCCGCCGTGGTGAAATCGCGCTGCTGGGACCGGCTCGCGCCGCTGTGCCCGATCAGCGCGGCAAGGCGCGCTTGGGCTTCCTCCGTATCGACCGGCAGACTGCCGGGCGGGGACCTCGGCGGCTGATCTTCCCATTCGGGAAGCCGCCGCCATGCATCGATGCCGGAAAGCGGTCCTGCCGTGCGCTCGGGCGCGCCAAGAACGGTAAGGATTGCAGGACCCCAACGCCATCCGGCGCTCGCCAGGAAGGACGCGGTCAGCCGCGTGCGCTCTTTCTGCTCCGCAGAAAGGCCCGCCAGCCTGTCGAACAGCGCGCCCGCAATGACATGCAGGCTGCGCGCGGAATCGGCCGGAATGTGCGCTTCCCCCAGGCCAAGCGCGCGTGAGAGCCCCAACGGGCTCGGCAGGCAGGGCTCGCCTGGGCACACAAACGCGAAGAGTTCGAGCAGGTCGAACAAGGGTTTCAAGAGACGCGCGTGCAAACGCTGGGCAACGAAGGCCGCATGGCAGACAAGCACATCGCCCGCCGCGATGAGATTGCGTGCTTCGGCCACGGAGAGAGCGCGCGTTTCGCCTCCGGGGTGCGCCAGCACGGCGCCGCCGCCGGTCAACGCAAGCGCCGGCAAATCCAAATGTGGCAGGCGCAATGTCGGCGGCCTCGCGAATCCGAAAAGTCAGCGAATATGACGAGTTCGCCGTTGCGCCGAAAGGCCGGAAAGTGAGGACGCGGATTGGCAGAGTAAGCGGTCATCGAAGCCTACGGACGCGATGTTCTTCCCCGCTTGCGCAATCAAGCGCGGGCGCGTTTGCAAATCTGCGGCCTAGGTTAGGCAGGGGGTTCGTATTTCGGCCATTGTTGCGCTCCATGAGGCCACAATTCGTGCGTTGTATCGGGGAGACCTTGGTGGTTCGGGAATGTTTGGCGTGAGCGTTAGCCCCGTCCGCGCCTCTCAGACCGGCTGCCGGGGCTCACCCTTTTTCTGAACATTCACGCGGCAAGATCGGGATAGAGCCGGCATAGCGCTTCGCGCACGCGGCTGTGTTCCGAAAGCACGCCTTCGGCCGCCGTCGAAAGCGCGGCATCGTCGGCGCCATCGCGCGCGCTTTGCGCGAGCAGCCGGGCGGCGGAAGTGAGTGCGGAAAGGCCCAACCCGCCCGCGGCGCCGGCGAAGTCCTGCGCCAGACGTCCGGCTTGACTCCAATCTTCCTTATCGGATGTGACCGACAGCGCGGCCGCCAATTCGTCAGCCGTATGCATGTAGGACTGGAGAATATCGATCAGCGTCTTGAAGCCGAGTGATTTTTCCAGATCGGAAATCGCCTTCGCGTCGATGGCCGCCTCGATATGATCCTGCTTCACGCCGTCCGCGTATTTGCCCGCCTCGCCGGTGACGCCGGTGATCGCCGCATACAGCGCGTTGGATCCGGCGGGCCAGCGCAGCACGGCATCCGCGCCGTTGGGGTGACGTTCCTCGGCGGCCGCGAGCGCGAGGATGGGCGTGCGCTGACCGGGTGCTGCCGCGAATGCATCGACGCTGCCGGCCGTTGCGAGGATCAGCGCGTAGGCGCCGCGCGCCGACATGGTGACCGATTCGGCCAGGGTGTCGGCGTGGCTGATGGAATTTCCGAATGGCACAAGCAGGCGTTCGACGCTGGACCGCATCGTCTCGTCCGGCAGGTAGGCGAGCAGCGAGAGCCCGCTTGGGGGTGTCATATGTTCTTCGTCGATTGGCTCCTCGATCGTCGAGGATTTGATCGTGGGCACCTTGATCCAGAATCGCGACCCCATTGCGGGCTCGCTCTCCACTCCGATAGTGCCTCCAATGGATTCGACCAGACGCTTGGCAACCGCGAGCCCCACACCCGTGCCGGTGTGGCGTGTCGCATAGGAATTGTCTTCTTTCGTGAAGGGATCGAAGATCGCCGCCAGCAAATGGTGCGGGATGCCGGGCCCCGTGTCGGCGACGGCAAAGCGCACGCATGGAGCGCCGGTTTCATCGTCCGCGATATCGAGCGCCAATTCGATATTGCCGCGTTCGGTGAATTTGATCGCATTGCCCGCCAGCTTCAGCAGCACACGGCGAAACAGCCGCGGATCGGCGGCGGCACGCGACAGGCCGGACGCGATGTTGACGGAAAGACGCAGGCGCTTCTCCCAGGCGTTGGGCTGTAGCAGGCGCGCAACCGTGCGCACCGCCTGGACGGCGTCACAACCCTCTTCCGGCGGCGAAAGCGGTTCTCCGCCCTGCTGCGACAGCGCGATGATGTCGTCGAGCAGCGTCTTCAAGCCGCGGCTCGATTCCAGCAGGACTTTGACGTGGTCGCGCTGCGCCTTGACGAGGTCGCTGCGTTCGAGAAGCTGCGCCATGCCCGCGATCGCGTTCAGCGGCGTGCGCAATTCGTGGCTGATATTCGAGACGAAGACCGATTTGGCGCGCTCGCTGGCCTGGGCCGCATCGCAAAGCCGTTCGGCCGCCCGCTTTTCCTCGCTCAAGCGCCGGATCAGTCCGGCATTGTCGTGGCGCAGGAGGATGCTTTCATCCAGAAGCTCGGCCACGCGGCCGCTGTAATTGTAGAGCGTGCCGCCGAAGAAGAGCACCAGGATGGCGGTCAACATCTGGTAGGCGCCGCCCTCGTGGATGAGCAGCGCCGCCAGAGGCACAAGAGAGCCCGCGGCATGTGCAAGATAGGCCGGACGATAGGCCGCGCGCGCAACGAATTCGATGGCCGACACGCCGAAGAACGCGAGGACCAGATAGGCTTCCGCCGGAAAAGAGCCCGGCACGAACCAGACAAGAGCGCCCAAGCCCCAGATGGCTCCGGTGAGACCCGAAAGGATGGTGCAGCGCCGCGCCCAGATGCGAGGGTCACGGTCCGTGTCGCGCCTGTCGTAGAGAATCTTCAAACGGTGGGAACACAGGGCCGCGCCAATGAGCAGAAACAGCGGCGCGATGGCGAGCACAAAAAACCCGGGCTGCTCCATCAGGCAAGCGGCCATGCAGAGCGCGGCGAACGGAAGAAAAAACGAGTAGCGGCTGAGCGCGTAAACAATCGCGATCCTGCCGCTCAGCAAGGCGTTCTGTTTCGAAAGGGGATGGTTCTCACCACCTTCGATAATCACGACCACTCCCTCGGACACGATTTCAGCGTCCGTTTCGCCGGCCCGTTCGGGACCCGCGTTTGACCTTGTTTAGGGCAGAGCCTAGCTTTCGCGCCTTTCGATACGCTTAACATCAAGGATCGCCATGACATCCGGCTCACGCCGCGAAGCTGCTTCCGCCGCCCGTGCCTGGCCCTTCGAAGAGGCGCGCAAATTGCTGGCGCGCCTGGAGAAAAGGCAGGCCGCCGGCACCGCCCGCACCGATATATTGTTCGAAACCGGCTATGGCCCTTCGGGCCTTCCCCATATTGGGACATTCGGCGAGGTCGCGCGTACGAGCTGGGTTCGCCAGGCGTTCGAGACGATGTCGGACGTGCCCACCAGGCTGGTGGCGTTCTCCGACGACATGGACGGACTGCGCAAGGTCCCCGACAATGTGCCGAATCAGGAGATGCTGCGGGACTATCTCGGCAAGCCCCTGACCGCCATTCCCGATCCCTTCGGGACGCATCCAAGCTTTGGCGCGCACAACAATGCCCGGCTGAAGACGTTCCTCGACCGTTTCGGCTTTCGTTATGAGTTCTACAGCGCGACGGATTGCTATCGCAGCGGCCGTTTCGACACCGCGCTTCTCACCGTCCTGAGCCATTATGAAAAGGTGCGCGACGTCGTCCTGCCGACATTGGGTCCGGACCGGCGCGCGACTTACAGCCCTTTCCTTCCGCTTTGCCCCCGAACCGGGCGCGTGCTGCAGGTGCCCGTCGTCGCATGGGACGCACAAGCGGGCACGATCGTTTACGAAGAAGACGGCAGACGAAACGAGGTGCCCGTCACCGGCGGACATTGCAAACTGCAATGGAAGGCCGATTGGGCCATGCGCTGGCTCGCGCTCGGCGTGGACTATGAGATGTCGGGCAAGGATCTCATCCCCTCGGTGGAGCTGTCGACTCGAATCGTCCGTGTGCTGGGTGGGGAGCCGCCCGAGACGCTGACTTATGAATTGTTCCTGGACGAATCAGGGCAGAAGATTTCGAAATCGAAGGGCAACGGGCTCTCGGTCGACGAATGGCTGGCCTATGGGCCGGAGGAAAGCCTCGCGCTCTTCATGTTCCAGAAGCCGCGCGCTGCCAAACGGCTGTATTTCGACGCCATCCCGCGCGCGGTGGACGATTATCTCGCCTTCCTGTCGCAATATCATCGGGCTGGCACAGAGCCTGCGGCGGCGTTGGAAAATCCCGTCTGGTTTCTTCATGTGGGCACGCCGCCGAGCGAGAATTATCCCGTCAGCTTCGCGCTGCTTTTGAATCTCGTGAGCGCATCGGGAACCCATGAGCGCGACGTGCTGTGGGGTTTCATCCGCGCCTACGCGCCGGACGCAGGACCCAAGACACATCCCGGACTCGACCGGCTCGTGACCTATGCGCTCAAATATTACGAAGATTTCGTGCGGCCGCAGAAGCGCTATCGCCCGGCCACGCCCAAGGAGCGCGAGGCGCTGTCCGCGCTCGCCGATGCGCTGGAGAACATGGCCGAGGAAAGAGACGCCGAAACCGTGCAGGCTGCGGTCTATGAGATCGGCAAGACCCACGGTTTCGAGCCGTTGCGCGACTGGTTCAAGGCGATCTACGAAGTGGCACTGGGCCAGGAGCAGGGGCCGCGCTTCGGTTCGTTCGCGGCGCTGTTCGGATGCGCGCAAACCGCGGTGTTGATCCGCACCGCATTGGCGGGCGCGTTTCTTCCCGAAACGGTTTAGAGGTCAAGGTGCGGCGACTGGGCGCGGCGTGCATTCTGGCGGGTTTGCTGTGGGGCCCAGGATGCAGCCCCGTGTCCGCCGCCGAACCGTCGCCGTTCGAGCTTTACCGCGCCGGAAAATATGAAGAGGCGATCGCGGCCGGAGAAGCCGCCAACGACGGCAATGGTCTTGCGATGGCCGCCCGCGCCGCTTTCGCCCAGGCCAATCTCAGCGACAAGCCCTGTCTTTCCTGCCTGCAGCGGGTCGAACGTTTGGCGCGCCGCTCGATTGCGAAGGACCCGACCCATCCCGAGGCGTTCATCTATCTGGCAGCGGGCGTGGGCTATGAAGCACGCATCGTCGGCAACCTGCGTGCGCAGTTCGCGCATTATCCGGAAATCGCGAAGGAGGCGATCGATCACGCTCTGGCTATCGCCCCGAACGATGATTGGAGCCTGGCGGCCGCGGGCGCCTGGCACATCGAGGTGGTGCGCAATGGCGGCAGCGTGCTTGCGCGCGCGGTCTATGGGGCGCGTGCCGATGCGGGACTGGAATATTTCGCCCGCGCCTTCGCAGCCGATCCGAACAATCTCGTGATCCGCTTCCAATATGCGCTGTCCCTGTCAGGTTACGATTTCAACACTTATGAACAGAAAGCGGCGGAAGCGCTTACCGCCACGGTGATGATTGAACCCCGCACAAATTATGAAGGCGTCATCAAGCAACGCGCGAACCGGCTGCTCGATCTGTTGAAAGCCCATAAACGAAGCGAGTATCTGATGCTCGTCAATCATTACCAGGGCTATCCGTAAAACCCTCTTACCTTCCCGTTTGGCACTTCAGCTTGGCGGTTTGCCCGCGCATGCGGGAACCATAGCTGTGCCGTCGCATTGTCTTGGACGGCATCAGCGCGAAACGAAGCGCAGGAGGTAGTCATGGCCGAGATTCGAGAGAATTACATGCCCAAGGAACGCGGTTTCGGGGGCAAGATGGGCAGCAAGAAGACGCTGTGGGTCGCCATTGTCGTCATCATCGCGGCGGCGGCCGTTGGGGCTTTCTATATGTTCCCGCAATTCTGGTAATAGAATTACTGGCTTGCCCAGATGATGCGGTGAATGAAGGCAAGTTCGGTCAAATCCAACACCCGGTCTTCGAATTGCGGGTTGAAGGATTGCAGCTCGACGCGGCGCATGGTGACGCGGGCGAGTTGCTTGGCCATGATCTCGCCTTCCAGGGTCTTTACCACCACGCGATCGCCTCGACGCGTGCTCGCTTGCGGCGAGAGGATGATGCGGTCGCCGTCGCGGTAGACGGGCAGCATGGATTCGCCCGTGACTTCGAGCGCATAGGCATGGGGATCGCCCAGTTCTGGAAAAGCGATTTCTTCCCATCCGGCCCCAGCCGGAAAACCGGCATCGTCGAAAAAGCCCGCGCTGCCCGCCTGCGCGAGACCGATCAGGGGGACGAGCTTCAGCGTCCCGCGCGCACCGTCTTCGGCCCCGACCAGCGTGACGAATTGCTCCAGCGTCGAGCCGGTCGCCTGAAGCACTTTGGCGATGGATTCCGTCGAAGGCCAACGCGGCTTGCGCCTGGCGGTCTCCCGCTTGCTCTTGTTGAACGTCGTCGGATCGAGTCCCGCAATCTTCGCCAGACCCGATGGCGACAGCCTATGACGCTCGGCCAGGGCATCGATTGCGCGCCAGATTTGTTTATGCGTTAGCATGGAGTCCCCCTCCCAGCTCGCAAAAATGGGATAATTGTCCGGATTCTGCGCCTAAATTCCTATTAATAAGGTTAATATAGGATTAATTACTTATTCATGTTCTGTATGCAAGGTCTGAGGTCATGATCGACTGGGTCTACAAGATCGTTCGCCGGGCGGAATGGGATGAAGCCGAGAAGACCGGAATTTTCACAGGATCGGCCGATGACCGACGCGACGGTTTCATTCACCTGTCCTCGGCAAATCAGGTGAGAACAACCTATGATAAGTACTTCCAAAGTGAGGGCAACCTTTTATTGACGGCGATAGAATCGGTTCGCCTGGGCGCCGCACTGAAATGGGAAGTGTCCCGGGGCGGCGAGAAATTCCCCCATCTCTATGCGGCGCTCCCGCTTGTCTCTGTCCATAGTGTATTGGCAATTGGCCGTACGTCCGGCGGGCGGCCTATTTTTTCGCCGGAAATTCCCTGAGACAGTGATGAGGCGCATGGCCTCAACCTTGATGCAGGGCGTCGCCGTGACCTACATGAGGGGAACAAAGGCGTCTGAGCCACGAAGCGCGGTGAGGCGCATAACATATTTCGGAGATGGAAATGTCCGTTCACAAAGGCTCCTGTCATTGCGGCGCGGTGGAATTCGAAGTCGAGGGCGCGTTCGATACCGGCTTCATCTGCGATTGCTCACTGTGCCGGCGCAAGGGCGCGATCATGGCCCGCCTGCCGCAAGGGCAGTTCCGGCTCACCAAGGGCGAAGGCGATCTGACCACCTATCAATGGAACACGAAAATCGCGAAGCATTATTTCTGCAAGCATTGCGGGATCTATACGCATCATCAGCCGCGCACGGCGCCGG
>DASYEG010000123.1:0-19135 GCA_036499145.1 Micropepsaceae bacterium
AACGCTGGGGACCGTAGGACATGTGAGCGCTCTGCGGCGATTGAAGGTGGGGCCATTTTCCATCGAATCCGCGATTTCGCTGGAAACGCTGGAGGGTTTCGGCCATAGTCCCGCCGCTTTGGAGCATTTAAGGCCCATCGCGACCGCGCTGGACGGCATCCTGGCGCTGGCCGTGACGGAGCCGGATTCGGTTCGCCTGCGAAGTGGCAACCCCATCCTTATCCGCGCGCCGCATTTTCAGCGGCTTGTGGAACAGGGCGGGATGACCGGGACGCAGACGGATCTTCAGGGTCTGACGGTGTTTCTTTCCACGGCCAGGGGCGAGCCGGTTGCGCTCGCCGAAGTGGCGCAAGGGGAGTTGCGACCGTTTCGGGTTTTCACTTTCGGACCAAGCGTTTAAGACGGCTTGGCCTCAGCACGGGACTTTAATTCGATGTCGGTGACGACGGAACGCAAAAAAGAAGTGATCACGCAATACGCGACCGGTGAGAACGATACGGGTTCGCCGGAGGTCCAGGTGGCCGTGCTCTCGGAGCGCATCACCAATCTTCAGGACCATTTCAAGACCCACGCGAAGGATAATCATTCGCGCCGCGGTCTGATCAAGATGGTGTCGCAGCGCCGCCGCCTGCTCGATTACGTCAAGTCCAAGGACGAAGCGCGCTATCAGACGCTGATCCAGCGTCTGGGTCTGCGCCGCTGATCGCCGTTCTTCAAACCGGCTGGACGCCAGCCGTGCACACACACCGGTATTATCCGGTCTCAGCTTGCGGGCGCCCAAACGCGCGTTCCCGCGGGCACAGATTTTCTTGACCACACCAGCAAGGAAGGCCCGCGGCAATCCGGCCATGGGAAAGAAGGAAAACAACAATGTTCAACATTCATCGCGAGGAGATCGATTGGGGCGGGCGCAAGCTCGTTCTTGAAACCGGACGGGTTGCGCGCCAGGCCGATGGGGCCGTGTTGGCGACCTATGGCGAAACGGTCGTGCTCGCTACGGCCGTCGGCATGACCGAGCCCAAGCAGGGCATCGATTTTTTCCCCCTCACCGTCAACTACCAGGAAAAATTCTATGCCGCCGGAAAAATTCCGGGCGGCTATTTCAAGCGCGAGGGACGCCCGACCGAGCGTGAGACGCTGATCTCGCGGCTTATCGACCGTCCGATCCGGCCGCTTTTCGTGCCGGGCTATCGCAACGAGACCCAGGTCATCGTGACCGTGCTGAGCCACGATCTCGAAAACGAACCCGATGTCGTGGCGATGGTGGCGGCCTCTGCCGCGCTCACCCTTTCCGGCATCCCCTTCATGGGACCGATCGGGGCGGCGCGCGTCGGCTATATCGGCGGTGCCTACAAACTGAACCCGCCGATCGATGAGATGACCGATTCCAATCTCGAACTCGTGGTCGCCGGCACCGCCGATGCGGTCTTGATGGTGGAGTCCGAGGCCAAGGAGCTTTCCGAAGAGGTCATGCTTGGTGCGGTCATGTTCGGCCACCGCGAAATGCAGGCTGTGATCGACGCCATCATCCGGCTCGCGGAAAAGGCGGCGAAGGAACCGCGCGCTGTTCACACCAATGAATACGAGGCGGAACTGGCGCTTCTGGCCCGCCATGTTGAGGACGGTCTGAAGACCGCCTATCAGATTGCTCATAAGGGCGCGCGTCATGAACGCATCGACGCGATCAAGAGCGAAGCCTTGGCGGCGCTCGCCGGCGAAGAAGACGGCAAGATCCCGCCCAACCTGTTCGGAAAATTGTTCAAGGAAATGGAAAGCCGCGTGATGCGCGGTTCCGTCATCGATACGGGGCGGCGCATCGACGGCCGCGATCTGAAGACGGTGCGCCCCATCGTCTCCGAAGTTGGCATCCTTCCGCGCGCCCATGGCAGCGCGCTGTTCACGCGCGGCGAGACGCAGGCCCTTGTGGTGGCGACACTCGGCACCGGCGAGGACGAGCAATTCATCGATTCTCTGGAAGGCACCTACAAGCAGCATTTCATGCTGCACTATAATTTTCCTCCCTTCTCGGTGGGCGAAGTGGGCCGCATGACGGGCGCGGGCCGGCGCGAGATCGGCCATGGCAAGCTCGCCTGGCGCGCGCTCAATCCGCTGCTGCCGGACAAGGCGAATTTTCCTTACACCATCCGGGTGGTGTCGGAGATCACCGAATCCAACGGTTCGTCCTCGATGGCGACGGTCTGCGGAACGTCGCTTGCGCTGATGGATGCGGGCGTGCCGTTGAAGCGTCCGGTGGCCGGCATCGCGATGGGCTTGATTCTCGAAGGCGCGAAATTCGCCGTCCTTTCCGACATCCTGGGTGACGAGGATCATCTCGGCGATATGGATTTCAAGGTGGCGGGAACCGAAGGCGGCGTCACCTCGCTGCAGATGGACATCAAGATCACCGGCATCACCGAAGAGATCATGCAGGTGGCCCTCAACCAGGCCAAGGACGGCCGCTTGCACATCCTGGGCGAGATGGCCAAAGCGCTCACGGTCGCGCGCGCCGAACTCGGCGAGCATGCACCGCGCATTGAAACGATCAAGATCCCGACCGACAAGATCCGCGAAGTGATCGGTTCCGGCGGCAAGGTGATCCGCGAGATCGTGGAGAAGACCGGCGCCAAGATCGATATCCAGGACGATGGCACCATCAAGGTGGCGAGCGCCGATGGCGAATCCATCAAGGCGGCGCTCAAATGGATCAAGGGAATCGTCGCCGAACCCGAAGTCGGCGAAATCTACGAAGGCAAGGTCGTCAAGATCATGGATTTCGGCGCCTTCGTGAATTTCTTCGGACCGCGTGACGGTCTGGTGCACATTTCCGAACTGGCGTCCAAACGCGTTGCCAAGGTCAACGATGTCGTCAAGGAAGGCGACACGGTGAAAGTGAAGCTCATCGGCGTGGACGACCGCGGCAAGGTGCGTCTCTCCATGAAGGTGGTGGATCAGGCGACCGGCGAGGATCTGTCCAAAAAACAGGGGGCCGAGGGCGAGCAGCAGGCCGGCTGATCGTTTTCAGGCCCTCGTAGAAAACAACGCCCGGGAGAGGCATGTTTCCCGGGCGTTTGCGTGGCTGCCATGCGGTTCAGGATAGGCTACATTGAAGCGCTATGATCGTTTTCCGGCTCTTCGGGCTCCTGCTCATCGTTCTGGCGCTGATGCTGCTCGGCGCGGATCTGGTGAGCACGCTTGAAAAGAACGGTGAAACCGTGATCCGGTCTCTCGATCAGATTTTGATGCTCCTCGGTGCCGACGTGAAGCCTTGGCTTCAGGAGCAACTTTCACCGCAATTCGCCAATGTTTTGCTTGTCGCTCTGTCATGGCCGGGCTGGGCGATCCTGGGCATTCTGGGCACGCTGCTTGCCATGCTGTCGGCCGGTCACCGCGAACCCCGCGCGCCCCTTCCCCCGCAGCCGCCAGCGAATCCCATCAATCGATAGGCAACATCAATCGATAGCCGCCATCAATCGATCTATAGTCGATGATGTTGCGGCGTGCGGTTCGCCCGCTATGATCCGCAGCCCTTTTGACAATATTTGGAAAAAGCCCATGAGCATCGAAGCCCCGGAAACGATTGTCGTCGATCACACGCGCGTGGCCTGCGAGGGCTCCGGCGGCGCGCTCGGTCATCCCCGCGTCTATCTCGAAATGGGCGAGAGGGACTTCGTCGAATGCGGCTATTGCGACCGCCGCTTCGCGCTCAGTCCCGAAGCGCTCGAAGCACGCGAAAAAGGTGAGGCAGGCGCGCATTGAATGCACCCGATCACAATGTACTGGGACTGCGCGCGATTTCACCGGGCGATCATCTCTATCTGATCGACGGGTCGGGCTTTATCTTCCGCGCCTATCACGCGCTGCCTCCGCTCAACCGCAAATCGGACGGACTGCCCACGGGTGCTGTGTCCGGCTTCTGCAACATGCTGTGGAAGCTTCTGGAAGACAGCAAAGCCGGCGACAAGCCAACGCATCTGGCCGTCATCTTCGATGCCGGACGCAAAAGCTTCCGTAACGATATGTACACGGACTATAAGGCGAACCGCTCCGCGCCGCCGGACGACCTCGTGCCGCAATTTCCGCTTACGCGCGATGCCGTGCGCGCCTTCGGAATTGCCTGCGTGGAAAAGGCGGGCTTCGAGGCCGACGATCTGATCGCGACCTATGCGCGCCTTGCGCGCGAGGCCGAGGCCCGAGTCACCATCGTTTCGTCCGACAAGGACCTGATGCAATTGATCTATGACGGCAAGGTCGAGATGCTGGATCCGGTGAAGAACCGCCGCATCGGGCCGGCCGAGGTGATCGAGAAATTTGGCGTGGCTCCGGACAAAGTCATCGACGTACAGGCGTTGATCGGCGATTCCATCGACAACGTGCCCGGTGTCCCCGGAATAGGCGTGAAGACGGCGGCTAAGCTGATCGCGGAATTCGGCGATCTCGAAACCCTGCTCGCACGCGCCGGAGAGATCAAACAGAACAAATGCCGCGAGGCGCTGATCGAACATATCGAACAAGCGCGTCTGTCCGCACGATTGGTGAGACTGGATGAAGCCGTTCCCCTCGATGAGGAGATCGACCAATTCGCGGTGCGCGATCCCGATCCGGCGAAGCTGATGCCGTTTCTGAAAGCCATGGAGTTCTCCAATCTCCTGCGGCGCGCGGCGGCGAAGCTTGGCGTCGAAGATGCCGAAGCGGTTTCCGTGACGCCGAGCGTTTCCACAGTCCCGCAACCCCAGCCCCAGCCAAGCCCGCCGCTCGCCGATGCCAAAATCTGCCCGGGCGCGGTAATGGATCGCGCCGCGCTCCTTAAACCCATCGAGTACGGCGGATATGAATGCGTCACGGAAATTGCCGCACTCGACCGCTGGGTGGCGGCTGCCCATGAAGCGGGCCATCTCGCCATAGCGTTGGAATCCGATTCGATCGATCCCATGCGGGCGCGGCTTTTCGGCCTGGCGCTCGCAACCGCGCCAGGCAGGGCTTGCTATATCCCGCTGGCCCATCGCAGCGGCGAAGGTCTCGCCCTTGGCGGCGCAACGCCTGCGCAGTTGACGGAAGAAGACGTATTCGCGCGGCTGGGGCCGCTCCTCGAGAACGAGAGCGTGCTGAAGATCGGACACAATCTGAAATTCGCCGTCGTGCTGTTGGGGCAGCGTGGGCTAGCGATGCGCGCGCTCGACGACACCTTGTTGCTCTCCTATGTGCTCGACATCGGGCTGCACGGCCACGGGCTGGAGGAGCTTTCGGAAACCCACTTGCAGCACAGGCCGATCGCGCTTTCCGACATTGCCGGCAAGGGGCGCGACAAGATCTCCTTCGAACAGGTGGCGATTGCCGAGGCGACGCGTTATGGAGCCGAACGCGCCGACATCGCGCTCCGGCTTCATGCCCTGCTGAAGCCGCGTCTGGTCGCCGAGCGGCGCATGACCGTTTATGAAACGCTCGAGCGGCCGCTGATCGGCGTGCTGGCCGAGATGGAGCGCACCGGCATCGCCATCGCGCCGTCCTTCCTCGCCAAGCTCTCGAATGATTTCGCGCGTGAGATGGCGCGACTCGAAGAAGAATGCTGCGGGCACGCCGGCGAGAGATTCAATCTCGGATCGCCCAAGCAATTGGGCGACATCCTGTTCGGCAAATTCTCGCTGCCGGGCGGCAGGCGGACCAAGACCGGCGCCTGGTCGACGGATGCCGACATTCTCGAAGAACTCGCCGCGCAGGGCCATGCGCTTCCCAAAACGATTCTGCAATGGCGCCAGCTCTCAAAGCTCAAATCGACCTACACCGATGCGCTTCCCACCTATGTCAATGCCACGACGGGGCGCGTGCATACGTCCTATGCGCTGGGCGCCACCACCACGGGCCGGCTGTCCTCGAACGAGCCCAATCTGCAGAACATCCCCATCCGCACCGAGGAAGGACGCCGTATCCGCCGTGCCTTCGTGGCGCCCGAAGGGCGCTGTCTCGTCTCGGCCGATTATTCCCAGATCGAGCTTCGCCTCCTGGCGCACATCGCCGACGTGCCGAATTTGCGCCAAGCTTTCGCGGACGGCCTCGACATCCACGCCATGACCGCGTCCGAAATGTTCGGTGTGCCGGTGAAGGACATGCCGGCCGAAATCCGCCGCCGTGCGAAGGCGATCAATTTCGGCATCATCTACGGCATTTCGGGTTTTGGCCTCGCCAATCAGCTCGGCATCCCGCGCGGCGAAGCCGATGCCTATATCAAGAAATATTTCGAGCGCTTCCCCGGCATCCGCGACTACATGGAATCGACCAAGGCTTTCGTGCGCGAGCACGGCTATGTGGAAACCATCTTCGGCCGCCGCATTCACATTCGCGATGTGAAAGCCGCGAGCGCTGCCACCCGCGCCTTTGGCGAACGTCAGGCCATCAACGCGCCTATCCAGGGTTCGGCCGCCGACATCATCCGCCGCGCCATGGTGCGTCTGCCGCCCGCGCTGGCCGAGAACGATCTCGACGCGCATCTCCTGCTGCAAGTCCATGACGAGCTGGTTCTGGAAGTCGCCGATTCGCAAGGCTCCCAGGTTTGCGATGTCGCGCGCGCCGTAATGGAGAAAGCGCCGCTGCCGGTGTTTCAACTGCGCGTGCCGCTGGTGGTGGATGCGCGTGCCGGCAAGAATTGGGACGAGGCGCACTGATGCGATTGATAAAGCTTGGCGCCGCTACGCGGCGAGCGCCCTGAGGGCGTCTTCGGGCGCGATGCCGATGCTTTCGAGCTGGGCGGCAAGCTCACCCATGGCCTGATCCTTGTCGACGCCCGTCCGGCGTTCGTGTTCAAGCTGCGCGATGTAGGTTGCGAGGAACCCCGGCTTCGCCAGCGAGGCCATCAGGAGCCGCCGCGCTTTCATCATGAGATCGCCCTGCGTGAAGATGCCGGCCGCGCAAAGTTTGAGCATTGTTTGCGCCCGCTCGATCGGATTTGCGATCCGAGTCTCGATGGAGGCGAGAAATTTCGCGCGCACTTCGATGCGTTGGGCCACCGTGTCGAGGGCCATCGCGATCTGGTTCTTCTGGACTTCCTGGAATCCGGAACGCAGCACACGTTCCTGGATCTCCGCGAGGCGGCGCAGCCGCTGCGCAACCGGTGCTCCGGCGAGGAGCAGCTCCTCGAAATTGTTGGAGGTGATGATCGGCATCATGAAGGCCGAGAGCATGCGCTTGTTCTCGGCGCCGACGATGTTTTCCTCGACCACCAGCAGCCGTTCCAGCTTCTCGTCCGAGGATTTCGAGGCCTGCATGAATTGCTGCAGCGGTTCCTGGCTGACCAGTCGCCGTGAACGCTCGGTGAAGGCGCCGATCAGGTCCTGATTGGAGAGATATTTGCCCTGCCCGCGGACCAGCCGATTGCCGAGCCGCCGCAGCATTTTGAACTCTTCGTCCAAGGAACTCGGGCAGAGGCGCTTCAAGCCCTTGAGTTCGGCCAGAATCCGTCCGGCGATTGCCGCGCGCGCTTCGGGAAGCTCGTCCTTGGCAAAAGATCGCGCCAAATCATTGATGCCGTGCCCTGCCCCTTCGGCCGCGTTGACGAGGGTTCCGAGAAACAGCTCGACCAGGTTCATCAGGGCATGTCCAAGATCGGGATTGTGCCCGAGCAGGTCCGCCAAAGCCGCTGCGCCATTCAGCATCTCGGCCACCAGCGTGTCGATGGCGGTCAGGAGCAGCGCGCGTCCCGGGCCCTCCACCGGCAACTCCTCCATCAATGTCAGGAGCCGTTGCAGCTTGGTGTCCCAGGTCTTGGCGTGTCCGAGATATTTCGCGAGCGCCCCATTCAGGATGTAGCGTCCTTCCGGATTCGCGCCCAGCTTGCTGGCAAGCGGTCCGAATTGTCCGGCCTGCAGTTCCGGAAAGAGATTGCGTTTCTCGTCCTTGTAGACGCGATGGATGGCGGCCGTGCAGAGTTCGTTCAGTTGCTTGACGATCTGACTGACGGTGGTTTCGGATTCCGCGGCCTGTGCCACCGCCACTTTCTGGATGGCATGCTGGTAAGTGGTGCCGGTGGCCTCGAACCTTTCCAGTGCGGCCGCGCCGTGGATGAGTTCGGTCACCGTCAGCTTCTGGCGTCCCAGCCATTCGCCGAGGACGCGCGTCATGGTCATGCGCGCGTGATAGGAATAGAGATCGTCCGGCTTGAAGCAGGGCGAGAAGGTGGCGATGTCCTCGACCTTCTTGTTTTTCTTTTTGACCTCGGTATGGCCGCCTTCGAATATCGTGAGGCTCATATAATCGCCGGTCGAGGCCTGATACGTCTCCTTCACCACGCGCACGGCGGCGGCCTGGCCTTCTTCCAGCATCTGGCGGCCACGCTCGAGCGCGGCTTCGCGATCTTCCATCGCTTCGGCCAGGGACCAGCCACCGCTTTTGCCCTGTTGGCGAAAAATCTCGAAATGGACTTGGGACATAAGCTCACCGGCCGGCTGCCGGGAAAGAATTAACGGCTCGGTCTTAAATGCCGGTTAAGCACGCTTCCGCCGGTGCGGCATGTGTGGACAGGTCGCGGATGGTGGGTGCCGAACCGCAAAGGGCACACCCCGGGTCTTTGGGCACTTTAAGGGTGCGGGATTGTGCCGCCAGCGCGTCATAGACCAGAAGCCGCCCTGCCATGGTTTCGCCGATGGCAAGAATTTCCTTCATTACCTCGAGCGCTTGCAGCGTTCCCATAATTCCCGCAACTACACCGAGCACACCTGCCTCGCTGCAACTTGTCGTCGTCTCAGGCGGTGGGGGTTCGGCAAACAGGCAGCGATAGCAGGGGTAAAGGCCGCTTCCGTCCCAGGCCTTGTAGGTCGCGAGCTGGCCGTCGAATTCGGTGACGGCGGCGGAAACCAGCGTTTTCTTCGCGAAATAGCAGGCATCGTTGATGAGGAAACGGGTGGCGAAATTGTCCGATCCATCGGCCACGACGTCGTAGCCGGCGATCAGATCGGCCGCATTGGCCGCCGTCAGGCGCATCGCATGGGGGACCATTTTCACGCCGGGATTGATGGCGTGGGCCGCGTCGCGGGCGGATTCGGTTTTCAGACGCCCCACATCCTGGGTGCGATGGGCGATCTGGCGCTGCAGGTTGGAAAGGCTCACCCGGTCGAAATCGGCGATCCCGATGGTCCCCACGCCCGCCGCCGCGAGATAGAGGATCAGGGGGCTGCCCAGCCCCCCTGCCCCAATGACCAGGACCTTTGCGGCCAGAAGCTTTGCCTGGCCCGCGCCGCCGACTTCGCGCAGGACGATGTGCCGGGCATAGCGTTCGAGTTCTTCGTCGTCGAGTGGGGGCCGGGAGCGGGGTATTTCGTTCATGGCCCTTCTTTAGCATGGGGGCCAGTCTTTAGCAGGCAGCCATCTTTAGCAGGCGGCAGTGTTTGGCAGGCAAGAGGCGAGCGTCGAAAACGGAAAATCCATGGGGGCAAGCGGTTAACTAGGGTGGCACCCCGCGATTGCGGCACTTTGCCCATCGATCTATCTTGCGGGGAGACCCGGGTTGGACCGATAAAGCGGCGGCTCGGGTAAGGCTCTTCAATAGGGTCGTCGCACCGGGAGAACAAGCGGGAGACGCTCGCAACCTGTCATCGGCAAAGCTCTGCCGGGTAGGGTTCGCCGTCGAACAGGCGGGCGGGACTGCTTTCGTGATGGTGCCTGCGCAAGGCAAGGCCGGAATCCGGATGCGATCCTTGAGAAGGTCATAGCCGGCAAAGGCAATAAAGAGGTTTGAGAATGACCGTACCAATGGCTGTCCCGACAACCCCGACACGCAACAAAAAGCTTCTCGCCTGGGTGGAGGAGGTGGCCGCCAAATGCACGCCCGACCGGATTTATTGGTGCGACGGTTCGCAGGCCGAATATGATCGTCTTTGCGCCGAGATGGTGCAGGCCGGCACTTTCATCAAACTCAACGAAAAGAAGCGTCCCAATTCCTTTCTCTGCCGCTCCGATCCGGCCGATGTGGCGCGCGTCGAAGACCGGACCTTCATCTGCTCCACCGACAAGACAGACGCGGGTCCCACCAACAATTGGATGAACCCCAAGGACATGCGCGCGACGCTCGATCGCCTGTTCACGGGCGCGATGCGCGGACGCACCATGTACGTCGTTCCCTTCAGCATGGGCCCGCTTGGCTCGCCGATTTCCCATATCGGCGTGCAGCTGACGGACACGCCCTATGTCGCGGTCAGCATGCGCATCATGACGCGCATGGGCCAGCAGGCGCTGGATGTCCTTGGCGACGGCGATTTCATTCCCTGCCTGCATTCGGTGGGCGCGCCGCTGGCGCCGGGTCAGAAGGACGTTGCCTGGCCGTGCAACGCCGAACACAAATACATCGTGCATTTCCCCGACGATTATTCGATCCACTCCTATGGCTCGGGCTATGGCGGCAATGCGCTGCTCGGGAAGAAATGCTTCTCCTTGCGCATCGCTTCCCTGATGGGCCGCGATCAGGGCTGGCTCGCGGAGCACATGCTCATCCTGGGCGTGGAAAGCCCGCAGGGCGAAAAGACCTATGTCGCGGCGGCCTTCCCTTCCGCCTGCGGCAAGACCAATTTCTCGATGCTGGTGCCGCCAAACGGCTTCGATGGCTGGAAGGTTTCGACCATCGGCGACGACATCGCCTGGATCAAGCCGCGCCCCGATGGCACGTTCCGCGCCATCAATCCGGAAGCGGGCTTCTTCGGCGTGGCGCCGGGCACCGGGATGAAATCCAATCCCAACGCCGTGAAGATGCTCAACAGGGATGTGATCTTCACCAATGTCGCGCTGACCGACGATGGCGATGTGTGGTGGGAAGGGCTGACCGATGAGCCCCCGGCGCATCTGATCGACTGGCAGGGCAAGGATTGGACGCCAAACTCGGGCCGCAAGGCGGCGCATCCCAATTCGCGCTTCACCGCGTCCGCGCGCCAATGCCCGAGCTTCGACCCGGCGGGCGATGATCCCGAAGGCGTGCCGATCTCGGCGTTCATTTTCGGCGGCCGCCTGTCCAAGACCTTCCCGCTCGTCTACGAAGCGCGCAACTGGCAGAACGGTGTCTATTGGGCCGCCACCATGGGCTCCGAAGCCACCGCCGCCGCGGTCAACCAGGCGGCGATCCGGCGCGATCCCTTCGCGATGCTGCCCTTCTGCGGCTACAACATGGGCGATTATTGGAAGCACTGGCTCGCCATCCAGGACAAGGCAAAGAAGCTTCCGCGCATCTATCGCGTCAATTGGTTCCGCAGGGACGATAACGGCAAATTCGTCTGGCCCGGCTTTGGCGAGAACATGCGCGTGCTCAAATGGATCGTGGATCGCGCCAATGGCCGCGCGAAGGATTCGCCGGAAGGTCCATTCGGCTTCATGCCGCGCTACCAGGATCTGCACTGGACGGGCATGGAATTTTCCAAAGACAAATTCCACCGCATCACCGACATCGATCGCGCCGAAGGGCTGGAAGAAGCCGAAGAGCAGTCCGAGCATTTCGGAAGGTTCGGCGACCGCCTGCCGACGCAACTCGAAGCCGAACGTCAGGACCTCATCCGCCGCCTGAAGGCCGCGCCGCCGGTGTGGACCACAGGCTAGTATTTCCGCCCTACTAGAAATACTTAGGCCTTCAAGGATTTATCGCGCAGCATGCGCGCAGCATGAAATTCATGCTGCGCAGCATAGCTGCGGCATGACCGGAGCAAATTCGCTCTGCGCGAGCCGGTGTTCGCGCCGCTTTCGCTTAGATAAATCAAAAGCAATCTCGCTTCCCAGGAACGCCATTCGAACGGCCCCGTTACCGTATCACTGGGGCTGGTTTCCACGTTTCATGGAGGAAGCAATGGCTCTTAAGAACTTCACTCTCACAGCCGCCGCCCTGATTGCGCTCACAAGCGCAAGCTTCGCGGCAAACACCACGACAGGCACGTCTGCTTCAAAGGCGACCACCGAAGTCGAAAAGGCCGTCGGGGCCGGCGATACGCTGTCGGCTACGGATCTGAAATCCGCGGTCAAACTCGGCACGCTCAAAGATGCTAAGGACAAGCTCGCCACGGCGAAAGTCGACGATCCGATGGGCAACATCATCGGTCCCGTGAAGGATGTCGTCACTGGCAAAACGGGTGCGCCGACCGCCATTCACGTCGATGTCGGCGGTTGGCTCGGTGTTGGCGAACGCGTCGTGTCGATCAACGCCGGGAATTTCACCTATATCCCCAGCCGCGATATTCTGCTGACCAAGATGAGCAAGGCGGACATCCAGAAGCTGCCGGCGGTCAAACAGAAAAGCTGACCCATTGCCTACGAACGCGAGCACGCGGGCATCGGCCTGTGTGCTCGTTTTTGCGGGCGGCATTTCGGCGCGGCCGCGTCCTGCGAGTGCTATGAAGCGGTCGAAAGCCATTTCGCCAGATTGCTGCCGAAAGACGCGGATGCGGCGAAGGGCTAATCGGCGCCGCCGCTCAGGAATTCCTTCATCTTCGCGAAGAAGCTTTCCGAATCCGGATTGCACCCTTGCGGCGTTTCAGTTTCGAAACTGCGCAGCAATTCCTTCTGCTTCCTGGTGAGCTTCACCGGGGTCTCGACACGGACTTCGACGAAGAGATCGCCGTGATGGCCGCCCGATTTCAGCACGGGCATGCCCTTGCCGCGCAGCTTGAACTGATGTCCGGTCTGCGCGCCTTCAGGGATCGCGATGCGCGCTCCCGCGCCCGAAAGTGTAGGCACTTCGATCTCGCCGCCGAGTGCCGCGGTCACAAACCCGATCGGCACACGGCAATAGAGATCGTGCGCGTCGCGCTGGAAGATCGGATGCTGCTGAACCGAGAGGAAGATATAAAGATCGCCCGGCGGCCCGCCGTTCAGGCCCGCTTGGCCTTCGCCCGAAAGGCGGATGCGCGTGCCCTCCTCGACCCCCGGCGGAATGTCCACCGACAAGGTGCGCTCTTTCTGCACATGACCGTGACCGCCGCAGGCTTTGCACGGATGCTTGACCACGCGGCCCGCGCCCCGGCATTTGGGGCAGGTGCGCTCGATGGTGAAGAAGCCCTGAGTCGCGCGCACCTTGCCGTGGCCCGCGCAGGTGGCGCAGGTTTCCGGGCTCGTGCCGGGCTTGGCGCCGGTGCCGGTGCATTCCTCGCAGGCGATGAGCGAGGGCACGCGAATCTCCGCCGCCTTGCCGCGATAGGCATCATCGAGCGTGATTTCCATATTGTAGCGGAGATCGCCGCCGCGATTGGAGCGCCGGTTGCGCTTGCCGCCCATGAATTCGCCGAACAGATCGTCGAACACATCGGTGAAGGAGGCGGAGAAATCGAACCCGCCGGGGCCCCCGCGTCCGCCATTTTCGAAGGCGGCGTGACCGAACCGGTCATAGGCGCCGCGCTTGTCGGGATCTTTCAGGACCTCATAGGCCTCGCTCAGTTCCTTGAACTTGTGCTCGGCCGTATGATCGCCGGGATTGCGGTCCGGGTGACATTCCTTGGCGAGCTTGCGATAGGCACCCTTGACCTCTTCGGCCGCACAGGTGCGCGCAACGCCCAAGATTTCGTAATAGCAGCGTTTGCTCATTCCATTCCTCCGCGCGACGAGGACAAGCCCGGAGCATCACGCCCCGAGCCCGCCCCGCGGAGGCCTTCATGCTCGGAGAAGCTCAGCATGAAGGTCCTTTAATTCTCGTTTCCTTGAGCATCCGCGCCCCCCGACGCCGAGCCGTGCGCAATCACGCCGCGCCTTTTTTCTGATCGTCGACCTCGGAGAATTCCGCATCGACGACATTCTCATCCTTGGGAGCGCCGTCGCCGTCAGGACCGGCACCCGGTCCCTCGGCGCCATCGCCGCCGCCGCTTTGGGCCTTGTACATGGCTTCGCCCAGCTTCATCGAGGCTTGCGCCAGCGCATTGGTCTTGGCCTTGATGTCCTCGGCATTATCTTCCTTGATCGCGGCCTTCAGGGCTGCGATCGCATTTTCGATGGCGCTGCGTTCGGCGTCCGACACTTTCGAGCCATGCTCGGCGGCCGCTTTTTCCGTGGAATGGATCAGCGCATCGCCGTGATTCTTGGCCTCCGCAAGCTCGCGCGTCTGCTTGTCGTCCGCCGCATGGGCTTCGGCTTCCTTGACCATCTTGTCGATGTCGGCTTGAGAAAGTCCGCCCGAGGCCTGGATGCGGATGGTCTGCTCCTTGCCGGTGGCCTTGTCCTTGGCGCCCACCGAAACGATGCCATTCGCGTCGATGTCGAAGGTGACTTCGACCTGCGGCACTCCGCGCGGGGCCGGTGGAAGACCGACCAGGTCGAACTGGCCGAGCAGCTTGTTGTTCGCCGCCATCTCGCGTTCGCCCTGGAAGACCCGGATCGTGACAGCCGTCTGATTGTCGTCGGCGGTCGAGAAGATCTGGCTTTTCTTGGTCGGAATGGTGGTGTTGCGCTCGATCAGGCGGGTGAACACGCCGCCGAGCGTTTCGATGCCGAGCGAAAGCGGTGTCACGTCAAGCAGCAGGACGTCCTTGACCTCGCCCTTCAGCACGCCGGCCTGGATGGCCGCGCCGATGGCGACCACTTCATCCGGGTTGACGCCCTTATGGGGCTCCTTGCCGAAAAGCTGCTTCACGGCATCCTGCACCTTGGGCATGCGTGTCATGCCGCCGACCAAGATCACTTCGTCGATCTGATTGGCGGAGACGCCCGCGTCCTTCAGCGCCTGCTTCACCGGCGCGATGGTCTTCTGGATCAAATCGTCGACCAGGGCTTCCAGCTTGGCGCGCGTGATCTTCATGGTCAGGTGCTTGGGCCCCGACGCATCGGCGGTGATGAAGGGCAGGTTCACTTCGGTCTGCATCGCGGAGGACAGCTCGATTTTCGCCTTTTCGGCGGCTTCCTTCAGCCGCTGCAGGGCAAGGCGGTCCGAGCGCAGGTCGATGCCGGATTCTTTCTTGAATTCGTCGGCCAGGTAATTGACCAGCCGGATGTCGAAATCCTCGCCGCCGAGGAAGGTGTCGCCATTGGTGGACTTCACCTCGAACACGCCGTCGCCGATTTCCAGGACGGAGATATCGAAGGTGCCGCCGCCCAGATCGTAGACCGCGATGGTGCCGGCGTTCTTCTTGTCCATGCCATAGGCGAGCGCGGCCGCGGTCGGTTCGTTGATGATACGCAGAACTTCGAGCCCGGCGATCTTGCCGGCGTCCTTCGTCGCCTGACGCTGGGCGTCGTTGAAATAGGCGGGAACCGTGATGACGGCCTGACTGACCTTTTCGCCGAGATAGGATTCGGCCGTTTCCTTCATCTTCTGCAGGATGAAGGCGGAAATCTCCGATGGCGCGTATTGCTTGCTCTCGCGGCCCTGCACCCAGGCATCGCCATTGCCGGCCTTGACGATCTTATAAGGCACCATGCCGATGTCCTTCTGGGTCATCGGGTCGTCGAAACGCCGGCCGATCAGGCGCTTGATGGCAAAGAACGTATGCTCGGGGTTGGTCACAGCCTGACGCTTGGCCGGCTGGCCGATCAGCCGCTCGCCCTCGGGCGTGAACGCGACGATCGAGGGCGTCGTCCGGCCCCCTTCGGAATTCTCGATGACTTTTGGCGCCGATCCTTCCATGACGGCGACACAGGAATTGGTCGTGCCGAGATCGATACCGATAAGTTTTGCCATATATAATCCTCCTGATGGCGGATGAACATTTCGCAGCCCTTCAACCGGGAAGCGGCTGCCAATCCATCCCCTTCGATGCAAAGCCAAAACCAAAGACGCTACGGCGGTATATAGGGAGGCCGTCCTGATGCCGCAACCGGATGACGCACCGTTTGGCTGCGGTTTTTAGGGCCGGCGCGGGAAAACCGGGGACGAAGACCTCATGGAGCCGGGCCCGGTCCATTTGTCCAAGAGAGCGGCTAAGCTCTTGTATAAGGTGATTTTTTCATGCGGCCCGTTCAGTAGGGATCGTAATGCGCCAATTTGGGGTCGTGGAAGGCCGTGAGCGCGTCGTGATAGTCGTGTTCCAAGCGGCCCTCGACATATTCGCGGCTATAGGCTTCGCGGCACGTTGCGAATTGGGGATCCTTTTCGGTGATGCCTACGGCATTGCAATTGGCGATGGCCAGCCTGTCGGCCCGATTGCGGTCTGTGGCGCAGCCGCAAAGCGCCAAACCAACCGATGCCATGAGGATGAGATAACGCATGACCGGCTCCCTCCAGCCGCCGCTCTGGCGGCGGCCATTTTTCGACATCGTACCATAAGCCGGGCCATGCCTCATTGGCAAAACGGCGCGCCGCGGGCACACCCTGGCACGCCCTAGTAAACATCCTGATGCGGAATGCGGTAATCCAGCTCATTGGGTACGCGCTTAAGGGCGTCGCGGTAACTTCTGTCGAGCTGGTTTTCGAGGTGCTGGCGCGAATAGGCCGCCGAGCAGGTCGCAAATTGCGGATCCTTCTCGCTGATTCCGACCGCCTGGCATTCGAGATTGGCCTGGCGATAGACGCTTTCATCGGTGGCGCAGCCGCAAAGCCCCAAAATACCGATGATCCCGGCAATGCTGACGCGCATGGCGATTCCTGCAGCGCAGAGCCTTCCGTCCAGAAGAATAGCATAAACCGCGGAAAATACGTCCGCAGGGTCCGCCGCCGATTTTCGCGATGCCGAGACCGGCGCGCTATCCGCCGGATGGCTGCGCCCTGGCGTCGTCCCGCGCGGCCTCCAGATCGTCCTGCCGCGGCGTGGCCTGTTGTTGCGCGACCGGGGCCGGCATTATGGCGATGAAACGAACCGGATGCGCGCCCGGTACGGCGAGCGTGGCGGGCAGAAGTGCCAGCATCATGACAAGGCCCGGTCCGGCGTGAAGATATTGGCGATGATTGAGCAAGGTGACGACGCCGCCGAAATTGATGGCGGCCGCGAGCCCGATTCCCCAGAGGCGAAACACAGGGTCGGCAAGCCAAGCCGCCGCGATAATTTCCAGAAAGCCGACGATCCGCCGTAAATTCTGCGAATATTCCCAACGCTCATAGGCCTCGCGCACGAAGCGCGGACCGGCCAGATGGACCAAACCGATTGCGCCGAAGAGAGCGGCAAGGATCAAAGCAACGTAATTCGAGATGACGTGCACGCAAAAACTCCAAGGATGGACCGCGGCAAAGGCTGCGATTTGCGCGGTTCACATGAGGATCGGAAATTTGGCGTTCAATTGGTGTAAGTTTTCGACGAAATGGCTGGCCGCCTCTTAAGGCAAAGGTCTTGAAGACGTGCAAAGCCGAAAGCGCGATTTTTATCGGTTTTTGAAAGAAATCCGAGAGTGTTCCCGCAGCGTCTCATGCGGACGGGACAGGGTGCGATGATCACACAAGGCCTGATGATCCCGGACAGCTATGCGCGGCTCGCATCCATCGCCAAATGCCGAACGGAGCTTCAGGCGTTGTTCCGTTTTTGGGAGAAGCTGCGCGGGCCGCGCAGCATGCCGGCGCGGCGCGATTTCGATCCGGCCGATTTGCGCGCGCTGTTGCCCCATCTCATCCTGATCGATGTCTTCGCGCAGAAGCCGCCCGAGCGGCGTTTCCGGGTCCGTCTTCAGGGGACCGCTCAGGTCGATTACCAGGGAAGCGACTGGACCGGCTGTTATCTGCATGAAAAGACGGAGCAGGCGTCAGCCGACCGGCTTTGCGCCGTGGGCGATCATATCGTCGCCACCCATGAGCCATGGATGTCGACCGGCGGGCTCTATTGGACGCGCCGCAAACCCTATTCGCGTTTTGAATCCATCCTGCTGCCGCTTTCGGATGATGACGCCACGGTCAACATGATTCTGGGCCTGACGATATTTTCTGCCTGACTTTCCCCGGCATCCGCGGGGAAAGGAAGCTTAAGTCGCCCTTGGCCCCATGGAAACCGTCAGAAATCTTTACACTTTCCGTTAATTTAACAAAGGCGCGTAATGTAACTAGCGGGAAAGGCTCATTTAAAGATTCTGGCACAATTGTTGCTATTTGCGGCGGGTGCTTGAGTAATCATTGGAAAAAAGCAGGGGGACATGTCGATGAGGACCGTCAAATCGGCCCGCGTAGCTGTGGGCGTGGCTTTGGCCGCCAGTTTGGGGCTGTTTTCGGGTTCTGCTTCGGCCACACCAATAACCGTTGCCAATTTTTCGTTTGAAACCCCGGGCACCAACAATGGCGGCGCAGGCTGCCCCATCACCGGTTGGACGTGTAGCACCAACAGTTCCAGCATGGGTGTGTATGTTCCGGTTACGACCCAATTCCCCTCTGGCGCCAATGGGCTCAGCGGAGGCGCCATTGTGCCGGATGGCACTCAGGCCGCTTATCTTGCCCTCACCAATGGCTTCATCAGCCAAAACACCGCTGCCCTTATCGCGAATAGCACCACCTACACGCTGAGTGTGTTCGTCGGCCGCCGCAACGATTTCAATCCTGCGATTTCGGGGTCGATTGCCTTGACAAACAATGGCACTGTGTTCGCGACCCTTGCGATGTCGGCGCCCGCGCAAGGCCAGTGGCTCGATGAGACTGTCTCCTATACGACGACGCTTGCGGACAGTCTGCTTTTCGGTGGCACGCTCGGCATCAGAATCACCGATCTCAACGGCAATCAATTGAATGTCGACGACGTAAGATTGAGTCAGTCGACCACGACGGTCACCGATGTTCCGGAGCCGGCAACACTGGGTCTTTTCGGGCTGGGCTTGGCAGCGGTCGGAGTGGCGCGGCGCAAACGGCGTGCCGCTTAACGCGAAGCACGCGCCGCACAAAAACGATCACCCGCCAAGGCGCTTTGCCAGACGCGCGCGATAGGCCTCCATATCGAGAATCGGCCGCCGCGCCACGCCTGTTCTCATGGCGGCTTCGGCGACCGCTGACGAGACCCGAGAAATCAGCCGTGGATCGAACGGTACCGGAATGATGTAGTCCCGCCCATAGGCGTGGCGCGCCCCCTGATAGGCCGCCGCTACCTCATCGGGCACAGTCTCGCGCGCAAGTTCGGCCAGTGCGTTCGCCGCCGCGATCTTCATTTCTTCATTGATGGTGGTGGCCGCGACATCGAGCGCACCGCGGAAGATATAGGGAAAGCCCAGCACATTGTTGATCTGATTCGGGTAGTCAGAACGCCCGGTGGCGATGATGGCGTCGCCGCGGACCTGACGCACCTCTTCGGGCGTGATT
>DASYEG010000124.1:0-2189 GCA_036499145.1 Micropepsaceae bacterium
CCGAACGCGCAGGAAGACCGCGACGCGGCCCGCCGCACGCCGAGGCAAGAAAGATCACGGCAGCGCTCATTGCGAATATCCGAATCGCGCGCGTCATCGCAGAGGCCAATCGAACGTCCTCTTCTTTTAGCGCGCCCTGGCAGAATGGCGCATGAATTCGGTGCAAGCCCATATCCATACCCGCAAACTTAGCCGAAACTCGCCAGGCTTGCCGAGCCGTAGCATTACGTGCTCGCTCGCTTCGGCGCGGCAACCTTGCTCGATCCGCGAAAATTGGTGGGCGGTGACGGGCTCGAACCGCCGACCCTATCGGTGTAAACGATATGCTCTACCAACTGAGCTAACCGCCCGTGACCTGCGCCTTACAGCACCGGCGGTGGCGTTTCAATCTTATGAAGCGCGTTCAGTCCCCGGGAACGGGCCGGCGCCGGGCCCCCCGCCTGGCCAGGGCTTCGCGCAAAAGGATTTCGATCTGGGCATTGGTGCTGCGAAGCTCGGCGGCAGCCAGGCGCTCGACCGCCGCCAGGACGTCCGGCTGGACGCGCAGCGCGAAGGCGCGCCTGTTCGGGGGTGCGGCGGTCAATTGTACAGCGTACCCGTATTCAGGACGGGTTGCGCATCGTGGTCCGAGCACAACACGACGAGGAGATTGGAGACCATCGAGGCTTTGCGTTCCTCATCGAGCGCAACGAGGCCGCGCTCGCCGATCTGCTTGAGCGCGTGCTCGACCATGCCCACGGCCCCCTCCACGATCAGCCTGCGCGCCGCCAGAATGGCCTGCGCCTGCTGGCGGCGCAGCATGGCACCGGCGATTTCCGGCGCGTAGGCAAGATGGGATATCCGTGCATCGTCGATGCCGATGCCCGCGGCATGCACGCGTTCCTGCAACTCGGTCCGCAGCACTTCGGAGATGATCTCGCCGTCACGCAGCGTGGGTTCCGCCTCTTCGCCATGATCGTAGGCATAGCGCGACGCGGTGGCACGAAGGCCGGTTTCGATCTGGATGTGGACGAAGGTCTCGTAATTGTCGACGTCGAAGAATGCCTGGGCGGTATCGGAGACATGCCACACCACGTTGGCGGCGGTCTCCACCGGGTTGCCGCGCTTGTCATTCACCTTCAGCGTTTCGCTGGTGACGTTGCGCGCGCGCAGCGATATTTTTTTGCGCGCATACCAGAACGGCCGCCAGCGAAGGCCGTTCTGCCGGTCGGTACCGGCATAGCGCCCGAACAAGGTCAGCACCGCGGCTTCATTGGGCTGCAGCGAATAAAAGCCCGCGACCGTCATCACGAAGACGATCGCGAACACAGGACCCGAGACGGCGCCCTGCGCCCCGGCGAGAATGGAAGCAATCGCGCCGGCCAGAAGCAGAAGACACACAATCAGCGCAAGTCCGCCGGAAAACCCCGCACCCGGACGCTCAACGGAATGCTCCATGTTTCGAGTTTCCACCATCATCGCCATCCTCTTAGATATCATCTAAGTATCATAGTGATATCACAATGGGAAGCAGCTTCCCGGCACGGGCATAGGCGCGCCTAACGCAGCACCCGGCAGCGCTTCATCGAGAGAGGAAAGGCAATCCTGAAACGTTAGGCGTTCAATGCATCTTTCAACGGCTTGCCCGCGCGGAAACGCGCGGCCTTTGACGCCTTGATGGTGATCTCCTCGCCCGTCTGGGGGTTGCGGCCTTTGCCACCCGCCCGCTCAGACACGACAAAGACTCCGAACCCCGTGACACGGACCTCGTCTCCCCCCTTGAGAGAGTCGGTGATCACATCGAACACGCCGTCGACGGCCTTCTGTGCGTCCATTTTGGAAAGTCCAGTGCGCTCGGCCAGCTTTTGGACAAGATCATTTTTGTTCACGCGCGTTCTCCTTTGGGCGGGACTCTCCCGCACTCGCCAAGATTAAGGCCGCTTTTTAGGCGCCGTCAAAGCTTGAATCCTCGAAAAAACACCCCCGCGGGGATTGCCCCGCGAGGGTATTGGCATGATTCGCTCCGAGAAAACCGCGTCAGTGGGTCATGACAGCGTCTTCGGACCCATCGTCCGCCCGTCTGGCTTGAGGCGGGTCCTCGGGCTCCTCCCACACCACCGGGATCGGAACACGGACCAGCGCGATCTTGAGCACCTCTTCCATGTTGGAGACGGGAACGATTTCAAGTTCTTTCTTCACATTATCCGGTA
>DASYEG010000125.1:0-7525 GCA_036499145.1 Micropepsaceae bacterium
CGTCACCGGCGCGCTCTCCTCCGATGCGCTTGGCGAAGCCGCGCTGGACGCCGGTCTCTATGACGATGCCGAGGTGGAAATCTGGCGCGTGAATTGGGCAACGACATCCCAGCGTGTGCTGATGCGCAAAGGTTCGCTCGGTCAGGTCAAGCGCGGCAAACTCGGTTTCGAAGCGGAGATACGCGGCCTCGCGCAGGCACTCAATCAGCCAATGGGCCGCGCGTTCGGCTATTCCTGCGACGCGGACCTCGGCGACGCGCGCTGCACGGTGGATCTGACGGAAGCAGCTTTGCACAGCAGCGGCGTGGTGATTGCGGCAACCGACGCGCGGCGCTTCACGGTGAGTGGCCTTTCCGCGTTCGCCTCGGGATGGTTCTCCGGCGGCAAGCTCCTGTGGACGGATGGCGCCAATGCGGGACGCGCCATGGAAGTAAAGCGCCACGCGATTTCGGCATCGTCCGTCAGCATCGAGCTGTGGCAGGCGATGAGCGAAACGCTGATGGCAGGCGATGCCTTCACGGTGACGGCGGGATGCGACAAGCAATTCGCCACCTGCAAGGCAAAATTCGTAAACCAGATCAATTTCCGCGGCTTCCCCTATATGCCGGGAAACGACGTGGTGCTGTCCTATCCCAGTCGCGGCGACGCGCTCGATGGAAAAAGCCGCTATGGCCATTGAACGTGGCCGGATCATCGCCGCCGCGCGGGGCTGGATCGGAACGCCCTATGTGCATCAGGCGAGTCTCAAGGGGCTCGGTTGCGATTGTCTGGGATTGCTGCGCGGCGTATGGCGCGAGCTGATGGGCGATGAACCCGAAGCCCCGCCGCCCTACTCGGCGGATTGGGCCGAAGCGCGTGGCGACGAGACGCTCTACGCGGCATTGGCGCGCCATTTCGCGGAAATCGATCGCATCGATATCGCGCCGGGCGACATCGCGCTTTTCCGCATGGCCGCTTCCGGCCCCGCCAAGCATTGCGGCATCGTCGCGGAACTGGGCGGCATCCCGAGCTTGATCCATGCGCGCCAGAACAAGCGCGTGTCCGAAGAAGAATTGTCACGTGTCCTGCGCCGCAAATTGGCGTTCGCGTTCCGGGTCTGATCCATGGCCACGCTCATTCTTGAATCGGCCGGCCAGGCGGTGGGCGCGCTGTTCGGCGGTTCCGTCGGCGGCATCATCGGCTCCGCGCTCGGGGCGCTCGCCGGCGCGAGCATCGACAATGCGCTTTTTGCCACACATGGCACGGCCAATCGCGAAGGCGCGCGGCTTTCCGATGTGAGCATCCAGGCCTCGACGGAAGGCGCCGCCATTCCGGTCATCTATGGGCGCGTGCGTGTCGCGGGCGAGATCATCTGGGCGACGCGGTTCAAGGAGACCGCGGTCACCACCAGCCAGTCGGCCGGCGGGGGCAAAGGCGGCGGTGGCGGCACCACGGTCGTTTCGACGGATTATCTCTATTCCATTTCGTTCGCGGTCGGTCTCTGCGAAGGCATTGTGCATCAGCTCGGGCGCGTCTGGGCCGACGGCAAGCTGTTCGATCTTTCCAAAGCGACCACCAGGTTCTATCCGGGGACGCAGGATCAAGGGACCGATCCGCTCATCGAGGAGATCGAAGGAGCGGGCAATACGCCGGCCTATCGCGGGCTTTGCCATATTGTGTTCGAAGACCTGCCATTGGCGGAATTCGGCAATCGCATCCCGCAGCTTCAGTTCGAATTGATCCGCTCGCTCTCGGCGGACAATCCCGATTCGCTGGAAAGCCGGTTGGGCGGTGTCGCTCTCATTCCGGGCGCCGGCGAATTCGTCTATGCGACCGACAGTGTGAACGCCGATGACGGCCAGGGCGGCACCGCATCGCAGAATGTCCATGGCGCGAGCGGTGTTGCCGACATTGTCGCCTCGCTGAACGATCTGGAAACGCTTGCGCCCAATCTGGGCGCGGTGTCGCTCGTGGTCGGTTGGTTCGGAGACGATCTGAGAGCCGGTCATTGCACCGTCAAACCAGGCGTCGAGGTCGCGAGCAAAACCACCTATCCCCAAGACTGGAGCGTGAACGGCGTTGCGCGCGCCGATGCGCATCTCGTTTCCCAGGTGGAAGGCCGGCCGGCCTATGGCGGTACGCCCTCGGATGCCTCCGTCGTCCAGGCGATTGCGGCGTTGCGCGCGCGCGGCTGGCGGGTGATGTTCTGTCCGTTCCTGTTCATGGATGTGCCGGACGGCAACACGCTCTCCGATCCCTACACGGGGGCTGCGGGTCAGCCGGCCTATCCCTGGCGCGGGCGCGTCGTTTGCGATCCCGCGCCGGGTGTGGCGGGGAGCCCCGACAAGACGAGTGCGGCCGCAACGCAGGTAAACGCGTTTTTCGGCAGCGCGAGTGCGGGCGATTTTTCCGTCAGCGGGACAAAGGTGAGTTGGACGGGCGGCACCGATTGGGGCTGGCGCCGCATGGTGCTGCATTACGCGCATCTTTGCGCGGCTGCGGGCGGCGCCGATGCCTTCCTGATCGGATCGGAATTCACAGCGCTCAATCATGTGCGAAGTTCCTCCACGGCCTACCCCGCGGTTGCGGCGTTGAAGACGCTCGCGGCGGATGTGCGCGGCATCCTCGGCGAGGCCACGAGAATCGGTTATGCCGCGGATTGGTCCGAATACAACAATCACCAGACCGGCGATGCACCCGGCGCGGTGTTGTTTCATCTCGACGCGCTATGGGCCGATGCCAATATCGATTTTGTCGGCATCGACAATTACATGAAACTGTCCGATTGGCGCGACGGCACGGCGCACGCCGATTACGATGCCGTCAATGGCCCCACCGACATTCACGATCCCGCATACCTCGCGGCGAATATCGCGGGCGGGGAGGATTTCGACTGGTATTACGCGAGCGATGCCGACCGCCTCAGTCAGACGCGCACGTCCATCACGGACGGCGTGGCCGGCAAACCCTGGGTGTTTCGCGCCAAGGATCTTGTGGGCTGGTGGTCGAATGCACATTACGACCGCGCGAACGGAACGGAAGCAGGCTCGCCCACCGCCTGGGTCCCGCAAGGAAAGCCAATCTGGTTCACCGAGATCGGATGCCCCGCCATCGATAAGGGCGCGAACCAGCCCAACGTCTTCTTCGATCCGAAGTCGAGCGAAAGTGCGGTTCCCTATTTTTCCAACGCCGGGCGCGACGATCTGATCCAGCGCCGTTTCCTGGAAGCGCATCTGAAATATTGGAGCGACACGGGCAACAATCCCGTCTCCGGCGTTTACACGGCCAGCATGGTGGATATCGCGAACATCTATGCCTGGACCTGGGATGCGCGGCCGTTTCCGTTCTTTCCCGCGCGCGGCGATGTGTGGGGCGATACCGCGAATTACCGTCTCGGTCATTGGCTGAATGGGCGTTTGGGTTCGGTGCTGCTGGCCGATCTCGTCGCCGACATCTGCCGCCACACCGGGTTCGCCGATTTCGATACCGCCGATCTTTCCGGTCTGGTGACCGGCTATCTCATCGGCGAAACGATGAGCCCGCGCGACCAAATCGAACCGCTCGGATTGGCGTTTCATTTCGACGCGGTGGAGAGCGAGGGAATCATACGCTTCCTCACCCGTGGCCAGATACCGGTTTGCTCCCTGACCGAAGACGATCTGGCGCTGCCCGAGGACCAGGCCTCGCTCGGCGCGAATTTCGTGCGCGCGCAGGATGCCGACCTACCGAATGTGTCGCGCATCTCCTACATCGATGCCGGCGCCGATTACCGCGAAAGCATGGCCGAAGCTCATCGCCTGACCGGCGGCTCCAATCGCGTGGCGCAATCGGCATTGCCGCTGGTGCTCGACCAGGGCGAGGCCATCGGGATTGGCGAGCGGCTGCTGCAGGACGCATGGGTCGCCCGCGAGACCGCGAATTTTGCGCTGCCGCCTGCGCGCATCGCACTCGATCCTGCCGATGAAGTGACGCTGGCCGTCGGTGGCCGCACACGGCGATTGCGCGTGACCGAAATCGGCGATGCGGGCCCTCGCGCCATCGCTGCGGTGATGACTGATCCCTCGATCTACGAAACGCTGAACGGTCCCGATCGCGGCGTCGGAGCTTTGACAGGCGTAAATGTGGCGGGCCGCGCGATTCTCGCCTTTCTCGATCTGCCGCTTTTGACCGGCACCGAACTGGCCTATGCGCCGCATGTGGCGGCCTATGCAACGCCCTGGCCCGGCAGCGTGCTGGTCTATCGCAGCACCAGCGATGCCAATTATGCGCTCGACACGCAGCTTGCGACGGCCGCAATCATGGGCGAGCTGCGCTTCGATTTCTATGCCGGTGCCACCGGCCGGTGGGACAAGGGCAACCAGCTCTGGCTGACGCTTTATGGCGGCACGCTGTCTTGCGTGCCGGACATCGATGTGTTCGCCGGCACCAATACGCTCGCCATCGAAAATGGCGATGGCGAATGGGAGATCGTGCAGTTCCGCGACGCGGAGCTGGTCGGTTCCGGCCAATGGAAGCTCACGACATTGCTGCGCGGACAGGCGGGCACCGAATCCGCCATGCGCAATCCGGTCGGGGCCGGCGCGCGCATCGTCGTGCTGGACCGCGACCTGCCGCAGCTCCACCTCAGTTTGGATTCCCGCGCATTGCCGTTTTTCTATCGCTGGGGACCCAATGGAAAGGCGATTTCCGATGCCACTTATCAGACGGCTCAGCGGCAATTCGTTGGGATTGGCCTGCGTCCCTTGAGTCCGGTTCAGATACGGGCGCGTTGGCCGACGGTTGCGGGCGACATCGTCATTTCCTGGAAACGCCGCACGCGCATCGGCGGCGATTCCTGGGAACAATTGGACGTGCCGCTCGGCGAAGATTCCGAAAATTACGAAGTCGATATTTTCAACGGCGCGACGGTCGTGCGCACGCTGCAAGCCTCCATGCCACAGGCGACCTACACGTTTGCCCAGCAGACGAGTGATTTCGGCGCCCAGCAATGGTCGGTCACCGTCGCGATCTACCAAATCTCGGCCGTGTTCGGCCGCGGCGCGCAACGCAAAGCGACGCTGTTTTACTGAAAGCACATCATGTCCGACTCCACCAATCTCCAGCTCCCCTATCTGGATGGGGCGCAGGCCCAGAAACACGTCACCGTCAATGAAAGTTTACGCAAACTCGACGCGCTGGTGTTGCTCGCCATCGAGGACAAGGATCTGACCACGCCTCCGGGCTCGCCCTCCGATGGTGCGCGCTACATTCCGAAAGCAACGGCGGCCGGCGCCTGGTCGGGCAAGGAAAACGCGGTCGCGCATTATGTCGATGGCGCGTGGGAATTTTATCCGCCGCGCGAAGGCTTCATCGCCTATCTGCGCGATGAGGATCAATTGTATCTCTACAATGGCAGCGCGTGGATCGCTCTTTCGTCGTCCTTCGCGACGCTCTCCGTGAGCGGCGCCGTTCGTGTCGGCAGCTTCATGGTTTCCGAGCTCGGCAGCGCAAGTCCCGCCAGCCAGATCGTCTATGTCAGCAATGAAACAGGCGGTGCTGTCATCGCATTCTCCGACGGCACCAATTGGCGGCGCGTGACGGATCGCGCCGTCGTGAGCTGAGGATTAGCGCTTCTTACGGAGCTTCCGCATGGCCCATAATGTCAAATATTCCACCGCACTGAAGAATTCCCGGCTCGATCAGATAACGTCGAAAATCGGCGCGTCCGGCCTCTTGCGCATCTATAGCGGGACACAGCCGGCCAATCCCGACATTGCGGTGACATCGCAGGTCAAGCTGTTGGAATTCACCGGCGACGCGACCGCCTTTGCCGGTGCGGCGTCAGGCGGGGTTCTAACCGCCAACGCGATTGCCGACGCCACTGCGCTCGCGTCCGGGACGGCGTCCTGGTTCCGGCTTTGCAAAGACGATGGGACACCGGCCGTTGACGGCACGGTGGGCATCTCGGGCACCGATTGCATCATCGACAATATTTCGATCACGGCCGGCCAATCCATGCCGGTCATCTCGCTCACCATCACTTCGGCAAACTGAGCAGAAAGACAAACCATGACCACTTCGGACGTTCCGGTTCCCGGCGGTACGCAACGCGTTCCGACCTACGCCGTCAGCGAAGACTCCAAGACCAAGGACCTTGAGCGTGTTGCGCTCAATGAATCCGATGGATCGGATCTTGCGCTCGGCGCGAAGCTGGGCGCGTTGGCGGAAACTGCGCCGGCGACGGATACCGGGTCGTCCGGACTGAACGGGCGTTTGCAGCGCATCGCGCAGCGGCTCAGTACGCTCATCGCCAATCTTGCCTTCGTATTCGGTGCCGGTACGGCGTCGGCCGCGCAGCGTGTGACGCTCGCCTCCGACGATCCCGCGGTCGCTACGCTTGGGTCCACATCCGGCGCGAAAGTGATCGCCGATGCGAACGGCACTATCCAGCAATATTTGCGCGGACTGGTGGCGCAATGGATCTCCGGAACGCTGACGCTGGCCTCGCGCGCGGCGAGCGCTTCGGTGGCGCTGACACGCACGGCCGATACCAATGCCTATGCCGCGAACGATGTCATTGGAGCCGCGACGGGATCGACGGCTGCCATCCAGTTTTCGAACATGGGACCGAGCGGCGCGGTTGTGCAGATCGTTTCGATCGAGCTTGAGATCGACTCGACTGGGGTCATCAGCGGGGAAACTTCCTATCGTGGATATCTCTATAACGTCACGCCCCCGTCCGCGCTCGCAGACAACGCGGCTTTTGATCTTCCGTCGGGAGATCGCGCCTCATATCTGGGTTTTCTCGACTTTGGAACGCCCGTCGATCTGGGAAGCACTCTTTATGTGCGTGCCACGCCGGACAATTGCTTCGTCAAGCTCTCCGGCACCGATATCTTCATGTATCTCGTTACGAACGGCCCATACACGCCGACCAGCGCGCGTGTCTACAAGCCCAAGCTGTTTGCGGTGGCGTAATGACCGCCGATTATTTTTCGTCTGATGGCGCCACCTATCCCAATTACGACAACATCGGGCCATGCGCATTCTATGACGCCGCTGACAATAAGACCTGGGATTGCCGCGAAGCGTGGAACGGGTCGCATCGTCAAATCACGGTCACCGTCTTCGATCATGGCGCCGGGAACATCACCGATTATACCGTTTCCACGAACACCCTGACCAATGACGACCATGGCGAGGGCGCCTTGTGCATGGAT
This sequence comes from Micropepsaceae bacterium, assembly GCA_036499145.1. Taxonomy (GTDB): domain Bacteria; phylum Pseudomonadota; class Alphaproteobacteria; order Micropepsales; family Micropepsaceae; genus CAIYRG01. The sequence continues at coordinate 7,179 of DASYEG010000125.1, forward strand.
CATGAGGGGTATGTGCATCTGTATTGGGGCGCGCATCTAAGCCCTCTGCATCATGCCGTAACCACCAATCCGCGCGATCCAACGGCATGGACAATTCGTCCCAACATCACGACGACACATCCGGGTGCGGGTGGGGTTTCTTACCCCCATCCCTGCCAGGTCGGCAGCGTGCAATATCTCTTATTGCGTGACACACTCAGCGGTACCCACAAACCATGTTGCCTGTTCTACACGACCTCATTGTCGGGCGGCGTTGAGACGTGGTCTTCACGGATCGATATCGCAGACTACGGTCTGGGATCGGACGGCCTCGGGACGTGGTTCTATTCCAGCCTCATGTATGTGGC
>DASYEG010000126.1:0-15134 GCA_036499145.1 Micropepsaceae bacterium
TCTGTGGCTGCCGCCGCAGGTTTTATGCCCGAAGAGCGCTCAGCGTAATAATCCGAGGAATAATACGCATAACTCGCCCAGGCCGCGACAATGGCCACCGTCAGAAGAAACTGCCACGAACGACCCATGACCGGCTCCACATGACCCTCGATACGGCCCTTTTCCCGTGCGAGAGGGTTGGGGGCGTTTATCGGACCGCGAGGGTCTTGCTTGCAAGAGCAAATTGGCTTGAGCGAAGGCCACGGGCCATGTGCAAGTCGGGCCCGAATGGTACAAACCTGTAACAAATCGGACCGGGGGAGTGAACATGAGCACGCAGAATCGCAAAGAAAACGTCACGCGGCGTGGATTGCTGAAGGCCGGAGGCGCTGCCGTGCTCGCAGCGGCGCCGTTACGGGCGAAGGCCGCCGCCGCTCCGCCGGGCAAGCTGATAACAACGCTCAGCATCTACATGGCGGAGGCCGCGAACAAGCCATTGCCGCCCGCCGTCGTCGAGAAAGCCAAGCAGATGATCCTCGACACGCTGGCCGCGCAGATTTCGGGCTCGCAATTGCCGCCGGGGAAAATGGCGCTCGGTTTTGCGCGCGCCTACCAGGGCGACAAGGTGGCGACCATCCCCGCCTCCAACATGTTGTGCGGCCCGATCGAAGCCGCGCTCGTCAACGGCATGCTCGCCCATTCGGACGAGACCGACGACACCCATCCGCCGTCGCAATCTCATCCCGGTTGTTCCCTGGTGCCCTCGGCATTGGCGGCGGGAGAGCGCTTTGGCGCCAGCGGGGAGCGTTTCATCCGCGCCGTGGCGCTCGGCTACGATGTCGGCCCGCGCGTGACCATGACGCTCGGCAAGCTGCAATACATGGTGGCGACGCACAGGAGCACGCACGCGATCTCCGGCACGTTCGGTTCGGCGGCGTCGGCGGGTTGCATGGCCGGATTGAGCGCGCAGCAGATGCGCTGGCTGTTGTCCTACACGGCCCAATCGGCATCGGGTCTGGCATCCTGGCAGCGCGATACGCAGCACATCGAGAAGAGCTTCGATTTCGGCGGCATGCCGGCCAGGAACGGCATCACCGCGGCGCTGCTGGTGCAGGCGGGCGGCACCGCGCTCGACGATATTTTCTCGGGCGCGGACAATTTCCTCGAGGCGTTCAAGCCGATGAACGACCCCAACATGCTGATCGAGGCGCTCGGCGAGCGTTACGAGATTATGCGCACGGATGTGAAGAAATGGACGGTCGGCGCCCCGATCCAGGCGCCGCTCGACGCGCTCGACAATCTGATCAAGAAGAACAAATTCGATGCCGCCCAGGTGCAGAAGGTCGTCGTCCATGTCGCCACCGACGAAGCCGCCATCGTGGACAATCGCGAGATTCCGGACATCTCGCTGCAGCATCTGATGGCGGTGATGCTGGTCGATAAGACGGTGTCGTTCAAGACCGCCCATGACGAAGCCCGCATGAAGGACCCGGCGGTGCTGAAGGAACGCGCCAAGGTGCAACTCGTGCGCGACGACGGGCTGGAGAAACTGATGCCCAAGCGCGTCGGCGTGGTGGATGTGACGTTGAACGACGGCAAGATGCTGAGCGAGCGCGTCGAAACCGTGCGCGGTACGGCGGGCAACCCGATGACACGCGAGGAGATGATCGCCAAGGCGCGGGATCTGATCGTGCCGGTCCTGGGCGCGGACAAATTCCAGAAGCTCAGCGACAAGATTTTCGCGCTGGAGGGCGTGAAGAACGTGACCGAGCTGCGGCCGTTGCTGCAGACGGGTTGATTCTTAGGACGTCTTTCGCGCGTCAACGCGTTATCATGGTATCATGAACAAGCAGACCACCCCATCCAAGCAAACGAGCGCGCATGCGGCGGCCAAGGCCGAGTTGGAGGCGGTGCTCACCGCCAATCCGGCCATCCAATTCGTCGATGCGGCCATCGCGGATATTTGCGGCGCGCTCAGGGGCAAGCGCATCGCGGTCGCCGACGCGTCCAAACTGTTCGAATCCGGCATGCAGATTCCGTTGTCGCTGCATCTGATGGATGTGCGTGGCGAAATGATGAATCCGAGCGGGCGGGGCTATAGCGACGGCGATCCGGACGGCACGGCATGGCCCATTCCCGGCACCGTGACGGAGGTGTGGGGGGCGGATCCGCCGCGCGCGCAGATGCTGATGGGCTTGCGCGACAATGCCGGCGCGGCCCTCTCCTACGATCCGCGTGCGATCCTGGAACGCGTGCTGGCGCGTTTTGGCGAATTGCATCTGACGCCGGTCGCCGCCCATGAGCTGGAATTTTACCTGATCGATCGGTTGCGCGACGAAAAAGGCGGACCCCTGCCGCCGGTCTCTCCGCGCTCGGGCAAACGTGAAGACACACCATCCGTATACGGAATTGATGACCTCGACCGTTATCGGGGATTCCTGACCGCGCTCGCCGAGGCCGCCCTGCTGCAGCGCGTGCCGATGAGTGCGCTCAGCAAGGAATATTCGCCCGGACAGTTCGAAGCGAATTTGCGCCATCAGAAGAACGCGCTCGCCGCATCCGATCACGCGGTCTTCCTGCGCCAGATCGTCAGGGCTGCCGCGCTGAGCCAGAACGTCCAGGCGAGCTTCATGGCCAAGCCCTATCCCGCCGGCCTGGGATCGGGCCAGCACGTGCATCTCAGTCTCGTCGATGCGGCGGGGCGCAATATTTTCGATGACGGCACGGCAGAAGGCAGCGAGCTGCTGCGTTTCGCGGCGGGAGGCTTGGCGGCGCTGATGCCCGAAAGCATGGCATTCTTTGCACCCAATCTGAACGCATACCGGCGTTTCCAGCCGGACATGTTCGCGCCCGTCAACCGGCGCTGGGGCGTCAACAATCGTTCCGCGGGTTTACGGGTGCCCACGGGGCCGAGCGAGGCGCGCCGCATCGAGCACCGATGTGCGGGGGCCGACGCCAATCCCTATCTGGTGATGGCCGCGATCCTTGCCGGTGTGCACCACGGGATCGTCAACCGGATCGATCCCGGACCGCCCGCGATAGGCAATGTTTCGCGTGAGCCCGATCTGGCGTTGCCCTTCAGTCTGGGCAACGCGCTGAAGCGGCTGGAGACCGCGAGCGTGCTGCCGTCCTATTTCGGCGCGCAGGCGATTTCGCTTTATCGCGAAACCAAATCGGCCGAGCTTGCGCGCTTCCGCAAGATCGTCACCGCCGAAGAATATGCGTGGTACCTGTAGTTTTCCGTATCGCGGGAATTTGGCTAGGATAAGGGACGCGAGCGCAGGCAAACATGCGCCGCGCATAAGCCGAAGAAAATTCGCGTGGGGGACATTCATGAGAAGGCTCGCCGCCATCGCCATGACGTGGCTTTGCCTGGGTTCGATTCCGGTTTCGGCCCATCATTCGCTCGCCGCCTATACACTCTCGAACTACAAGACGGTCGAGGGCACGGTGAAGAGTTTCGAATGGAGCAACCCGCATGCGAAGCTGAGTCTGATTGCGCCCGATGCGAACGGTCGCACCGTGAATTGGAATTTCGAGGGCGGCAGCATCGGCCGGCTTACCACCGGCGGTTTCCGGAAGGGCTCCATCGCGCCGGGCGACAAGATCGTCGTTGCCTATAATCCACGGCGCGACAACGCGATCGGCGGATTCTTTATAGCCGTCACCACAGCCAACGGCACCACCTACACCACGGACCGCTACAAGCAGCTCAATACGCCGGAGCGCGGTTTGCCCTAAGTCCAAGGACCGCCGCAACAAACGCGATCTTCGCGAGAAGGGGCGCGCTGTTCGCGGTTATCGTACGCGAGCACTTTTGGCGTGTGTGAGCCCGTTTGGCGCGTTGCAGAAACTCGGCTTGGCGGTGTAAACTAATCGTGAAGAGCCCTCCCGCCACGTGGAGGGCTGACCGGGAGGGCATCGTCCAATGAAAAAACTTTTGCTTGCGCTTCTTCTGCTGCCCATGAGCCAGGCGTCCGCCTGGGCGCAAAACATTCCCGGTGGCGATGCCGCCGCGGGCAAGGCGTTGTGGGCCAACGATCTGCGCTGCAAGGATTGCCATGGCGGCGTGGCTGAAGGCGCCTTCGGGCCCGATCTCGCCGGCCGCGGCCTGAGTGCGGATCAGGTCAAGCAGGCTGTCCGCAAGCCCTGGGGCATCATGCCGAGATTCATCGACGAACAGGTCAGCGATCAGGAGCTCACCAATCTCGCCGCCTATTTCGCCAGTATGCCGAAGGTAGCGGCCCCCGGTCCGTGGAAGACGGAGGTTCCCGCCAACGCGCCAGCCGGTCAACGGGTGATGATCACCATCGGTTGCGGCCAATGCCATGGCGACGTGCTGATCGGACCGCGCGACGACATGGGCGCGGTCGATGCCGACATCAACTGGATCAAGGATCTGGTCTATAACCACACCACCGCCATCCGCACGCACGCACAACGCCTGGGGACCGGCAATGGCCCGGTACGCATTCACATGGGCAATTTTAATCCGGATCGCGTGACCGAAGCCGAGTTGGCGCAGGTGCTTGCCTGGATCAAGAGCGATGTGGGTTTCCGCGCGGCGATGCGCGGCCGTCTTACCAAGGGCGAAGCCGGCGAGAAGGGCGTCACCTATAAATTGAATGTCCAGAACCTTGGTCTTTCCGGCAAGGGACTGGCCGCCGAAGACGTGTCGGTTCGCCTTGTCATCCCGTCCGGCACGCAAGTCGTGAATGCGACCGGCGCCGGATATAAGGGCGTCCATATGGATGGCAAGCAGAACGCGCAAGTCGCCGAATGGTCCTGGCCGAAGGCCGCGCCGCAAGACAAACAGAATTATACGATCACCTTGTCGAAGGCCGGCACCAAGGCGGACAATCTGCGCGGTTTGATCCATTGGGAAAAACCGATGATCAAGCCAGGCCCGACCGGCGATGAGATCGCCATTCCAGGCGCGCCGCTTTAGCCGCGTCTATAAGGTATGAATGGGCCGGCTCTGCGAACGTGGGGCCGGCCGATTTTTACCGCCGGATCTATCCGGCGTTTACGGTGAAGTGACGCTGCGAGTCCGGGTCTTATAGGCTTGTCCGGGGCCCCGGCGATCAGACAATGATCTCCCTGGTTAAGACTTGGAGCCATTTCAGAAAACTGGGGGCCCACCCAGTCCTACCCCCATCTTGGCAATGGCGTTTGCCCCTGAGACGGATTCTTCTCCGGTGAGAGTGCGGCTCGTAATATAGTGTGGTCCCGGCGGCCGGACGGAGGGATTTTCGGGTGCGGTTTGTTGTGCGGAAAACGACGGTGCGGCTGATGGGGGCTCTCGCTGCCGCGTCCTTGCTGATCTCGGCGAGTGACGGCGCCGATATGAGCATTCCACCGGATTTCAGCGGTATCTGGGCGCGCACCACATTCGGCTGGGAGTTGCCCGATTCGGGGCCGGGGCCGCTGAAGAATCTGCAGCGCCGCGCAAACGGGACGAGCGATGCGCAAATGCTGGTCGGCGATTATATGAGCCCGATCCTGAAACCGGGGGCCGCAAAAATCGTCAAGCGGTACGGTGAGATGTCAAAGGCGGGCCAGGCCTTTCCCGATCCCTCCAATCAATGCGTCTCCATGGGAACGCCCTACATCCTCAGAATCAACGAGATGCAGATGGTGCAACAGCCGGACCGCGTCTTGATCCTGTATATGCAGGACCATCAGATCCGCACGGTCAGGCTGAACGATTCGCACCCGCAGAAGGTGACGCCCACCTGGCATGGCGATTCCATTGGCCATTACGAGGGCGGGACGCTGGTGGTCGATACGGTTGGCATCAAGGTCGGGCCGGTGTCGATGGTGGATCAGTACGGCACGCCGCACAGCGCGGCGCTGCACGTGGTGGAACGCTATCGCCTTGTGAATGAGTCGGCCGCGAAAGCCTCGAGCGCCAAGAACGAACACGAATATGCCAAGGCCGACGGCCCGGCCGCCGATGGCGACTTTGTCGATTACACCTACAAGGGCGAGGGCATCCAGGTCGAGTTCACGGTCGAGGATCCGCAAATGTTCACCACGCCGTGGAAGGGTGCGGTCACCTATCTGCGCGCGGCGAATGATTGGGAAGAGCGCGTCTGCGCCGAGAACATGTTCGAATATTACGACCGCGCGGCGTTGCCGATTGCGGATAAGCCGGATTTCTGAAAGGAAAAAGCGATGAAGCGCGCATCGCGAATTGCGGCGAAATTCACCCGGCGCATCTGCGGATCGCCGGGCGTCGCGCTATTGGCGGCTGTGGGATTGCTGCCCGTGGCGTTCGCGCGCGGCGCCGATGCGATTCCGGATTTCTCCCCCAATGCCGATACCGGCTGGCAATTGGCCGATGACGAATTCATCGCGCCGCCGATGGGGCCAGGGCCCGTCGCATCCGATCCGGCGCACCCCTACATCAGCTTCTACAAATTCCCGCGCAATCCCAATCCCACCTTCCGGGTAGCCGATCTCGACAATCCGATCCTGCAGCCCTGGACGCGTGAGGCGCTGCGCAAGGTCAACGAGAGATCGCTGTCAGGACGCTATGTGGCCATCCCGAAGGAAAGATGCTGGCCTGTCGGCGTTCCCGCGTTCGATCTCTTGCCCGCGACACCGGTCTATTTCCTGCAGCAGCCCAGAACCGTGACGATGATCTGGACCCAGGATCATCAGGTGCGTCACGTCTATCTGAATGCGGCGCATTCGGCGAAACCCAGGCCGAGCTGGTTCGGCGAATCCGTCGGTCATTATGAGGGCGACACGCTTGTCGTCGATACGATCGGGCTGTCGGTCAAGACGTTCGTGGACAATTACCAGACCCCGCATACCGGTGCGCTGCACGTGGTCGAGCGTTATCGCATGATCGATGGCGGCAAGACGCTGGAGGTCAATATCCATGTCGAAGACCCGGGGGCCTTCACCACGCCGTGGAACGCGATCCAGCGCTACCGGCGCACGCAAACCGGGCCAATGCCCGAAACGGTGTGCGCCGAGAACAATGACGATCATTTCGATCAGGACATCGGACCGATGCCGGTCGCGCAAAGGCCGGATTTTTGAGGCCGGATTTTTTAGGCCGGATTTTGAGGCCGGATTTTGAGGAGAGCGGGAAAGATGAGATCGACCGGACGCGCATGGGGATTTGCCGTGCTCGCCGTTGGCGCGGCGCTGCTGCTGAACGGAAATTTCGATGCCGGGCCGGCCTTCGCGGCGGACGCGAAACAGGAGCAGCTGAGCGAATCCTATCGCGGCAGCAAGCGCAACGACGAGGCGTACCAGAAAATCGCGCCGTTCAAACTGTTCGACAATCTCTATTATGTCGGACCGGGGTTCGTGTCGGCGTGGCTGATCCCGACCTCGGCCGGAATCATCATGATCGACACCGCTCAGGAGCCCTATGTCGATCACGTCATCGACAGCATCAAGACGTCCGGCTTCGACATCAAGGACATCAAATATATCGTGCTCAGCCACGGTCATCTCGATCATTTCGGCGGCGCTAAGGGCATCCAGGAATTGTCCGGCGCGCGCGTGGCCGCGCTCGACGAAGATTGGAAGATGATGGAGCAATTCGCGACGCGCCCGGGCAAGAACGGCGCACGGCCCGACGAGGCGCCCAAACGCGACATGGTCCTGAAAGAAGGCGATACGCTGACCCTCGGGGACGAGACGCTGAAATTCTACAAGCTGCCAGGACACACGCCGGGTTCGTTGGCGGCCGAATTCACCGTCTACGACAATGGCGCGCCGCATAAGGCGTTCCTGCTTGGCGGGCCGGGTCCGCGCAATGGTGTGACCGGAGGACAGCAATTCGTGGACAGCATGAACCGCGTGGCCCAGATTCCCGGCATCGAAGTCGCCGTGAACGTCCATAGCTGGCTGACGTCCTATCCCTATCCGAAGGGCGGCATCCTGGAACGCGCGATCGCGTTGAAGGCGCGCAAACCCGGCGAACCCAATGTCTTCGTCGATCCCGAATCCTGGAAGCAATGGGTGACGATGGCCCAAGAGGGTGCCGCGAAGTATCTCGAAGCGGAGAAGCGCAAGGCGGCGTAGTAGGCGTCTCGGCGCTGCTTCAACCGGATTCCGCAAAATCAGGCGGCGGCGCGGAAGCTCGCCGTCACCGCAAAGCCGCCGCCGTCGCGATTGGCCGCGGCAATTCGCCCGCCCAGGCCTTCGACATTGCGCCGCACGATCCACAGGCCAAGCCCGTAATGATTGTCGCTCTGCGCCGGAACATTCGGCATGTCGCGGACCTGAGAACGCGCGGAAAAATAACGCTCGAAGATCAACGGCAGATTGTCGTGGGGTACGCCCGGACCTTCGTCGGCGATGGTGAGATGGGCCTGCGAATCCGATGCCCGCAGCGTCACCTTTATGGTGCCGCCCGGCGCGGTGAAGCTTGCCGCGTTCTCGAGCAGATTTTCGATGATGGATTCCATGGCTTCTTCGGTGGCGTAGGCATGCACGTCGGGTTCGATTTCCGAACGCAGCAGCTTGCCTTCGGCGGTGAGCGTCGTCTGATAGGCGGCGATAAGCTGCGTGAGATAGGCCGACAGGTTGATGGGACGCGAATTGGAATAGATCGCGTCGGCTGCCGCCTGCTCCAGATCGCGCACCGCGGAAACCAGAAGGTCGAGCCGCGCCGTCGAACGCTCGATCAGATCGAGACTCCGCTGGGCCTGCAGATTGCTGAGGGGGACCGCGCGCTTCAAGGGTTCGATCGCCTGCGAAATCACGGCGAGGGGGGCCTTGAGTGCGTGGGCATTTTCTTCGGCGGCCTGGATGATGAAATCCTTCGACTGTTTCAATGCCGCGACCAGCGAATCGAAATCGTCCGCAACGCCCGTCAGTTCCGGAATCGTGTTCATCTGCCGGAACGTCACCTTGCCCGCGCCGTGGACGCGGATCCTGCGGGCAGCGGCGCGGAAGCGGTCGATGTTGCGCCAGATGTCGATGAACAGCCAAGCCACGATCACCGCGCTCAAAAGATAGACAAAGATCGCGATATGGATGGTCGGCGTGCGCCAGACCGGTTGGGCGATGGAGGTGTTCAGAATCGCCGCCGCCGATTGCGAGGTAATCACCACCCAGCAATTGTTGCCGACATGGATGGCCGACACCGAGGTGAGAATCTCCGGATGTCCCGCAGGGTTGGTGAAGCGCATCGTGGGACTGCTGCGCCCGTCGCAGCTCGGCGCGAGACGGTTGAAGATCCCCAAGCGGATCAGCTCGTCGCGCTCCTGTTCGAGATAGTCCGCCGATGTTTGCGGCGAGGAGGCCACGTAAAGAAAGCCGTTCGATGCCGCACCTGTTTGCGGGCGGACAAGGACCTTGATGTTCGTTCCGTTCGAGAGAAGCTGGTCCAGCGCCATCTGCAGCCGGTCGGACGATTCGGTTTCAAACCCGGCAAGACGCGGTTCGAGCACCGAGGCGATCAGCGAGCCTTTTTCCTCGACCGTACGCTGGAGCAAGGCGCTTTGCTGAGCATCGACGATCTGGAACAAGCGGTAGAAAATGATCGGCACAAAAAGGAATATAATCGCAACGATGATGATCTTGATCGCGAGCGCGCGAAAGAGTGTCTGAATCTTGCGGGGGAAGCTAAGCCCCATCGCCATCGCTCCACCGGTAACCGAAACCGGGGTAATTCTCGATCTGGATGAAATCGGAATCCACATCCCGGAATTTCTGCCGGATGCGCTTGATGAAGGCGCGGACATTGGCGCGAAAGCCGATTTCGCCCTGACCGGCCGCAAAGCCTTCGCCATGCACGATGTCGTAAAGCTCGCGATAGCGCACGTCACGACCCGTGCGCGTGACCAGGTAATCGACCATCTGGAATTCGGTCAGCGTGAGATCGACCTGCACGTCCTTCCAGAAGGCGCGGTTGACGTCGCGGTGCAGGCGCACATGGCCGTGCGTGGCGATGTCTGGCTGGGCTTGGGCCGGTTTGAGCGCGTCGTTGCTCTTCGATCCCTTGAGAATCAACTCGATCCGGCGCGAGAGAATCGCAAAGCCGCGCGATTTCTCGATGAAATCCACGGCCCCCCCGAGAAGGCCCGCCTCTTCATAGATCTGATCGCTGAGGACCGTCAGGAAAACCACCGGTGTCTCGAAATTGCGATCGCGCAATTCGCGCAGCACTTCGATACCCGTCATGCCGGGCATCTTCCAATCGAGCAGGATCATGTCCGGCGGGCCGGCGTCCGTCAGGTGGCGAAGCGCCGCCGGACCGTCGGCAAAGCATTGAATGGTGAAGCCGACATCCGACAGATTCTGTGCCAGGGATTCCCGGAACATGCCATCGTCATCGACGATCATGATGCGTTCGTTCACATTGTCACGGTAGTGCAGGTTCATCGTTCCTCACCATCATGTGGCGCATGCATGCGCTTGAATCATTGGGTTTTTCGCCGGTGCCGTCCTTGAGATCATATTTCAGCAAGCGGAAGATCCGAGTCTGAATGTCGGGATAGAAATAAAGCTGGAGCATGCAGTCGGATTGGGAATAGGTCCACACGATCGAAAGCGCGCTGTTCTGAATCATGTCCGGCTTCTTCAGCAGCTTCAGGACAGCGGAGAAATCATAGCCGACAAGCTCGGATGGAAGGACGGCCTCCTGTTCGGAAACGGAAGCGGACGATGACGCGGGCGCTCCAGGTCTTCTGGCCGACGGTCGCGGTCTTGGCATATTGCTCGCGACCTGCGGTGCTTCGGGTTGATTTGCCACAGGCACGTCCACGATCGGGGCCTGCAAGGGGATTTCCTGCGCAGCCGGAGGCGGGGTGATCTTCGCCGGACGCGGTTCGGGTTGGAGCCGCATGGGCGCCGCGCAATTGGCGATCGCAAGCGAGGCGAACAGGATCAGCGCAGTACGGAAAACTGCGGGAATTGATCGTCTCGGGCCCATAATGCGCCACCTTCACAAAGCACTGCGAACCCCGAGCGCTCCCCCCACCTGTTCCAATACCGCACATATCCTTAAAAAGTCACTACTAACTTGCATGGAAGTCTTACCCATGTCCTAACACGCCTTCCGGTCCGGAACGCGGCATAGCACGCGATTAATGAGGAAAATCAGGAGGCAAGAGCCGTGGGGGCGGGTGCCGCGATCGAGAAATGCTGCCAGCGCTCCAACCGCCGAAGATCGGCCTCGAGTTCATCGGCAACGCGCGAAACTTCCGCAGCGATGCGCCGGTCGTACAGCGCCTCCGCCAAATGCCGGTAACGTTCCACGCGGGCGGAAATGCTCTGGATACGGTCGGTGATGGAATTCATTGCCGGCATGGAAATTCCTCTACTCTACTCTCACAAACGCCGTCATCATGCGGGAGAAACGCAGACACTACGCTCCAAAACCGCCGCATCGCGAAGGGGGGTGAACTGGCCGCGAGTCGTTGGAAAATTCGCTCGGCCTGTGTTTGCCCCGCATGATGAGCGCATGAGAACCATAGGGAATTTCCGTATCGATTGGTGTGATCTATTGAAGACAAAGCCGGCGCAAATCATGGTCTTTTGCCGCAAAATTGCCATCAAATGGAATGAAATTCATATTGGAATCCGGGGGCAAAACATCATGACGATGCGTAAAACAATGGTGCTTGGCGCGGCGGCTCTCATGGCTGTGACTTCGATTGCGCCGCTGTCGGCACAGCCGCGTTTCGGCAATCCACGCACCGGGGGTGCGTATCGCGACGGTTATGAGGAAGGCCGCCGCGATGGGTTTCGCGATGGCTATCGCGCCGGCTATGACGATGGCCGCGCCAACAGGGGCTTCGACGAACGCTACGGGCCTCCGCCTCCTCCGCCGCGCATCGCCAATGACGAACGCGATCAGCGCTGGCGGCAGCGTTATGCACGCACGTATACCTATAATGACGATTCATTTTACCAGGAATGCCGGCAAACGGTCGATCCGGCCGGGGTGATCGCCGGCGCGCTGATCGGAGGATTGTTAGGAAACGCCGTTGGACGCGGCGGCGGACGTGGCGGCGCCACGGTTGCGGGCGTGGTCGTGGGCGGTGCGCTGGGCGCGACGCTGACGCGCAATCTGGATTGCGAAGACCGCAGCTACGCCTACAAGACCTATTATGACGGCTTCAACGCGGGCCGGGCGAACGCGGTCTATAATTGGCGCAATCCGAAGAACGGCCATTATGGGGAGTTCCGAGTCCGCGATTACTACAATGATCCGGATGGCTTTCGCTGCGCCAACTACTCGCAACAGATCTTCGTCAATGGCCGTCCGCAGGAAGCCACGGGCCGCGCTTGTCAGCAGCCGGACGGGACGTGGACGATCGTGAGCTGAAGCCGGTACGGCATCGGACCATCAGGACATCGGGTTTGCCGGCGGCGGCGGATCGTCAGGCAGCGGGATGAATTCCTTGTCGTCCGCGTCGGGAAGCTTCATCCGCCCCGCCCGCCAGTCCTGTTTGGCCTGGTCGATGCGCGCCTTCGAAGACGAAACGAAATTCCATTCGACGAAGCGCTCCCCCACGGGTTCGCCCCCGAGCAGCATGATGGTCGCGGCCTGGCGCGCCGTGACGGTGACGGGATCGCCAGCCGAGAAGACCAGCATGTGGCCCGCCTCATAGAAACGGCCCTCGACCTCGACCGCGCCGGAAACGATATAGGCCGCGCGCTCGGAATATTCGGCGGGCAATTGCGCCTTTGCGCCCGCATCAAGCCGCCAATGCACATAGAACAAAGGCGAGTGGGTTTTGACGTTCGCTTTGGCGCCGAAGGCTTCACCCGCCACGAGCCGGGCCCATAGGCCGTTCTCCTGATAGGTCGGCAAATCGCTTGGCCCATGATGCGCGAAGCCGGGATCGGCCTCCTCGTCTTCCACGGGCAAGGCGACCCACGCCTGGATGCCGTGCAGCCGGTCGCCTTGCGCGCGCGCCTTCTCGAAGCGCTCGGAGTGGGTGATGCCGCGCCCCGCGGTCATCCAATTGACCTCGCCGGGAACGATGGCCTGCTGCGAGCCCAGACTGTCGCGATGCATGATCTCGCCGTCGAACAGGTAGGTGACGGTGGAAAGACCGATATGGGGATGGGGGCGGACATCGACGCTGCGCGGAATGCCTGCGGGGAAATCCGCCGGACCCATATGGTCGAAGAACACGAAGGGGCCAACCATGCGCCGCTGCGCGTGCGGAAGCACGCGGGCGACCTCGAACCCGCCAAGGTCCTTGCGCCGCGGCTCGATGACACGTTCCACCGTCATGATGTCCGTCTCCCTTTGTGCTGGCGCTGAGCTTGGCGCAGACGCAAACGGCATTCAATGCCGGGCTTTGCGTCTTTCTCGCCCCTCGAAGGAAGCGGTGATAGCATCGCATCGTTCGGATGCGCATCAATGTTTGGAGGCTCGGATGGAACGGCTCATCGACAATTTGATCGGGCGTTACGAAATGGGTGCCTTGTCGCGGCGAGATTTGGTTGGGGCGCTGGCGGTCTTGGGCGCAACAGGCACTGGCGCATGGGCCGCACCGGCCGGATTTCAGAGCAGCACGCTGAATCACGTTTCCATCACGGTCAGCGATCTTCAGCGCTCAGTGGAATTCTATCAACGCGTCTTCGGTTTGGCGCTGCAGAGCGAGAACAAGGCAGCAGAGCTCGTGCAGTTGAAGCTCGGCGCGAGTCATCTTTCGATCCGGCGTGCCGATGGACCCAAAGGCGTGGATCATTTCGCCATCGGGCTCGACCGGTTCAACAAGGATTCCGTCATCGCCGATTTGAAGGCCCGTGATGCGACCCCGCGCGAAGACCCCGGCGCCGGCCTGCACGTGGTCGATCCCGATGGGCTGAACGTGCAGCTCATCGCTAACACCGCCGGATAAGAAGCGTCCGGGCCGAGATCAGCGCTCTAAACCTTTCCGGTCCCAATGTGCGGTGTTGGCTGCGGCCTCGTAGGTCGTCTGCAGAAAATTCAGGATCGCGCCGCGCGGGTCGGGCATCTGCCGCGCGGCATCATAGGGCAGAATGAATTCGCCGAAATTTTTGTCGAAATAGGCACCCACAGGCAAACCCGCGCTCTCGCTAAATCCGGGCGCGGCCGGATAGGCGTAGGCATAGAACGCGGCTTTGCCGAAACCACCATTGCCGGGCCAGAAGCCGCAACTGCTCACCTCATGCGAATAGGCTTCCTGAGCCACCCATGTCGCAATGTTCGGCGCGCCGGGATGCGGCGGCGCCGTGCGTCCTGAAAATCGCGTCACGGCGAGATCGAAGCTGCCCCAGAAGAAATGCACCGGGCTGGCCTTGCCTAAAAACCGCCCGCGGAATTCGGTGAGTATCCGATCCGCCAGCACCAGGATGCGCCAGAATCGCTGTGCCATCTCGCCATCATAGGACGCGTGCACGCTGTCCATCTCGAACGGGATGGGATCGGCAATCTCCACCGGCATGGTCCAGATTTTCACAGCGATGCCGAGTGCGCTGAGGCGGCCCATGATCTCCCGATAGAAGGCGGCGACGCTCATGGGCTGAAGCGCGAAACTTTCCGTCCTCGCATCGCTTGTCGTGATGACGAGCCGGTGGGCGCAGAAATCGAACGCGATCTCGAAGGTGCGCGCGCCATAAGGCATGGGCGAGGTGGTCAGGCCTCGGCTGGTCAGATAGAGCGGCACCTGCCACCAATGATTCATCGGCGCCGCGCAAGCCAGACGGATTTTGCCCGCGATCTGCGTCCACATGTGAAGCGTGGCGCAGGTGTCTTTCCAATCCTCGAACGCAAGCTCAGGCCACATGGGCGTGCTCATTTGTCCTCCAGAAGCCAGCCGAATTTCTCGCGCGCCTTGCGCATCGTCTCGGGCGAAGGCGTGTTGGAGGGCGGGAATTGATCGCGCCAATGATAGGGCTTGCAGGCATTGATGATGGCAACCGAATGCGTCATGTCGCCCCTGGCGCGTCTGTCCGGCGGCAAGGCCGCATCGGCGGGCGAATCCCACGTCCCTTTCAGGAATTGGATCGAGTCCACGGGATCGGTGCGCATCACCATCGCCCATAACAGATGTTCCAGATTGGTGACGTCGACATCCTCATCCGTCACCACGATATATTTCGACGCATAGGCCGAGCCGCCGCATTGCGCGGCAATCGTTCCGGCCTGCACGGCGTGGCCCGGATAACGCTGTTTGATGGAGACGCCGTGGAACGAG
>DASYEG010000127.1:0-5108 GCA_036499145.1 Micropepsaceae bacterium
ATGAGGAAAACGATGTCCAAAAGGCTTGTCTTCGCCGGGGTCGTCGCAGTTGCGCTGGCTGGTTCGGATGCGGCGCGTGCGATCGAGATCAATGTCTATTCCGCGGGCGCGGTGCAGGAAGGCGAACGCGCGCTGGCCGTGAGTTTCACGAAGATGACGGGCAACAAGGTGAGTTTTACCGTCGGAACCGTGGGGCAAATCCAGGAGAAGCTGAAATCGGGCGCGCCGGCCGACGTCATCGTGGTGTCCGCCCCGGCACTGGCACAACTGGAGAAATCCGGCGACGTGCGGGCTTCGAGTGCCGTGGCCTTGGGCCGTATCGGGATCGGCGTGGGCGTCAAGGACGGTGCGGCCGTGCCCGACATCTCGACGCCCGAGAAATTCCGGGAGGCCATGCTGGCGGCGAAATCCGTGACCTATATGGACCCGGCTCAGGGCGCCTCGTCCGGCATTGCCACGGCCAAGATCATGAAGGACCTCGGCATCGCCGAAGAGGTCGCGAAGAAGACCAAACTGACCGAGACAGGCTATTCCGCGGACCGTGTCGCGTCCGGCGAGGTGGAGATCGCGATCCAGAACGTCAGCGAGATCGTGCCGGTCAACGGCGTGAAATTGGCGGGCATGCTGCCGGAACCGCTGCAGGTGTACACGGCCTATGCGGCGGGGGTGGCAACCAAGAGCGTCGCGCCCAAGGAAGCCACCGATTTCATCCGTTATCTGGCGCGGGCCGAATCCGCGGGCGACTGGAAGGAAGCCGGTATCGATCCGGCCCATTGATCCCTATTTCAGCCATCTTGGGACGCGATATTCCCTTCGTCGTGGAGATGACCGACAGAGCCGGCTCCGAGAGGCGCTGCGCTTTCGCCGCCCCTGCCCTATATTACAATTGCAACAAAGGTGACCTTCCATGGCGACTATCGCCCTCGTGGACGACGACAAGAACATCCTGGCCTCGGTGACCATGCTGCTGGAACAGGAAGGCTATCACGTCCGCAGCTATACCGACGGAGCCTCGGCCTTGACCGCGCTCACGGCCACCCCTCCCGACCTCGCCATTCTGGACATCAAAATGCCGCGTATGGACGGCATGGAAGTGCTGAGGCGCCTGCGTCAGGCGATGGAGATTCCTGTGATCTTCCTGACCTCCAAAGACGAAGAGATCGACGAACTGATGGGCCTGAACGCGGGCGCCGACGATTACATCCGCAAGCCCTTTTCCCAGCGCCTGCTGCTGGAGCGCGTCAAGGCGGTGCTGCGCCGCGCCGAAGGCAAAGGCAGCGCCGCGCAGGCACAGCCGGGCGAAGACAAGCAGATCATGACGCGCGGGAAGATGACCCTCGATCCCCTGCGCCATGAGTG
Source organism: Micropepsaceae bacterium (assembly GCA_036499145.1). Lineage (GTDB taxonomy): Bacteria > Pseudomonadota > Alphaproteobacteria > Micropepsales > Micropepsaceae > CAIYRG01. The sequence goes on from DASYEG010000127.1 coordinate 1,360, forward strand.
CACCTGGGACGGCAAGCCGGTGCGGCTGACGGTGACCGAATTCCTGATCCTGCAGTCGCTGGCGCTGCGTCCCGGTTTCGTCAAAAGCCGCGACAACCTTATGGACGCCGCTTATGACGATCAGGTCTATGTCGACGATCGCACCATCGATTCGCACATCAAGCGTCTGCGCAAGAAATTCAAAGCGGTCGATGACAATTTCGACTCCATCGAGACGCTTTACGGGGTCGGCTACCGCTATAAGGAAAACTGAGGGGCGGCTGTCTTGAAATGAGGACATTGCTCTGAATCTAAGGCCGCGATTCCAGACCGAAACCCAACGCCCATCGCCTCGCCCGATGAGCGCCGATCTGCCCTATCGCCCACGCCGGCGATTTTCGGCGCTGACGCGCCGGATCCTGTTCTTCAATGTCATCGCGCTGCTTATCCTGGTGGCCGGCGTGCTCTGGGTGCAATCCAACCGCATCGGTCTGGTCCAGGAGCGCATCTCGGGAATCCGCGACCAGGCGCTGATTGTCGCCGGCGCGCTCGCCGAGTATGCCGCCGATCCCAACCGCCGCGCCATTCAGCCGACGCAGGCCGAGCCCTTGCTGCGCCAGCTCATCTCACCCACCCATTTGCGCGCGCGCGTCTATTCGACGACAGGCCGTCTGCAACTGGACACGCGCAATCTTCTCGCCCGGAACGTGGTGACCACGGAAGAATTGCCACCCCCCGAACCCTCCAACCCGATTGTCGCTTTCGTCTATCGCTCGGTTGCGGCCGTCAGGCACCTTTATGATGGACTGATGGGCGTGCGGCCGCTCGCCCATCTGGAACCCTATTTCGAGGCCGGGCAGAACGGCCGCGTTTATGACGAAGTCAACCGCGCCCTGATGAGCGAGACCGGCAGCAGTGTGCGCGTCAATGAGCAGGACAAGCTGGTCATTTCGGTCGCCGTGCCGATCCGCCGCTTCGCTACTCTTTACGGCGTTCTCATGATGACGACCGAATCGGGGGATATCGACGATATCCTGAAGGCCGAGCGCACCGCTTTGGTGGAGGTGTTCGCGGTGGCGTTCGTAGCGCTGCTGTTTTCGGCGGTGTATCTCGCGGGCTTCATCGCCCGGCCGATTCTGCGGCTTGCCGGTGCGGCGGAGCGCGTCCGCCGGGGCCGCGCCGGCCGCGATGCCATTCCGACGCTCGACGGCCGCGACGACGAGATCGGCGAGTTGGCGGATTCCCTCTCCGCCATGACGCGCGCTCTCTATGAGCGCATCGATGCGATCGAGAGCTTCGCGGCCGATGTCGCCCATGAGCTGAAGAACCCTCTGACTTCGCTGAAAAGCGCCATCGAGATGTTCGAACGCGCCAGCGCAGGCGAAAACCGCGATCGGCTGGTGCAGGTGATCCGCAACGATGTGAAGCGCATCGACCGGCTGATCACCGACATTTCAGATGCCTCACGCCTCGACGCGGAATTGTCCCGTGGACTTTCCGAGCCCATCGACCTTTCCAAGCTGCTTGAGACGATCGTCGATATCTATAGCGGCATGAACGTTCCGCGCGGCGTGCAAATCCGCTTTGCCGGCGATGCTCACAAACCGCTTCTGGTGCAAGGGCTAAGCACCCGTCTCGGGCAGGTGTTCCGCAATCTGATCGACAATTCGATTTCGTTCAGTCCGGATGGCGGCACGGTGCTTGTGCAGGCGCAGATGGCCAACGGGAATGTGCGCGCCACGGTCGAGGACGAAGGTCCGGGTATCGGCGAGGACGACCTCGAGCGCATCTTCGGGCGCTTTTATACCGAACGTCCGCCGGAGCACGGCTTTGGAAAAAATTCCGGACTCGGCCTCGCCATCGCGCGACAGATCGTGGCCAGCCATGGCGGACGCATTTGGGCGGAGAACAAATTCGACAGCGAAGGCAAACGCGCCGGCGCGCGCTTCATCGTCGAACTGCCGCTATTGCGGAATGACACATGATGTCCCCGGTTCTGGTTCATGCGAGCTGCGTGGTTCTGGGCAACGCCGCGGCCCCCTTCGGGGCTGCGATCGAGGGCGCGGTGCTGCTCATGGGCGCCAGCGGCGCGGGCAAATCGGACGTGGCGCTTCGGCTGATCGCAATGGGCGCGACGCTTCTGGCGGACGACCAGACAGCGCTCTTCGCCGAGGGGGGCCGTCTTTTCGCGCAAGGTATTTCCTCCTTACACGGACAGATGGAGGTGCGGGGCGTGGGCATCCTCAAGGCGGACGCCATTACGCGCGCGCCCGTGATTCTGGCCGTGCGGCTGGACGAAACCTCAAAGATACCGAGGCTGCCTGAACCGCTCACCCATAAGCTTCCCCAGGGTCTGGAGGGGTGCGAGGAGCCTCCTTTCCTGGTTTTGCGGCCCTTCGAGGCGTCGACACCGGCAAAAATCGCGGCAGCGGGCGCAGGGCTGGCTCGCGGCGCTTTTGTCGCAGGCTTGGTTTCGCCGTCTTCCGGTCGTTTTTTTAACCGGAACGCTGCTATCTTCCCCGCTCCTTCACCCACACGCACGAAAACATGATCGGTATTGTCATTGTCACGCATGGGCAGCTCGCGGCCGAGCTTTTGTCCGCGGCCCAGCATATCCAAGGCCATCAGTCTCACGTGAAGACCGTGTGCATCGGTCCCAATGACGACATGGAGGAGCGCCGCGACGAGATCACCGCGGCCATCAAGGCGGTGGATCTGGGCAGCGGCGTCGTGCTGGTCACCGATATGTTCGGCGGCACGCCCTGCAATCTCGCGCTCACCCATTTGCAGAAGGGCAAGGTCGAAGTGCTCGCGGGCGCCAATCTGCCGAGCCTCATCAAGCTCATCAGTGTGCGGATCACGCTGCCGCTCGAAAAGGCGGTCTGTGAAGCCATCGAATCGGGACGCAAATATATGCGCGCGGGCTCGGCGGAGCTTGCCGGTTCACCGGGAAAATGAATACCCCACAAACAGTCCGCACCATTGCGACCATTGTGAACAAGCGGGGGCTGCATGCCCGGGCCTCGGCGAAATTCGTCGAGACCGCCGCGCGATTCCAATCCGAGGTCACCGTGACAAAGGGCGATACCAGCGTCTCTGGCCGTTCCATCATGGGATTGATGATGCTTGGGGCCTCCCTTGGGACCGCGATCGAACTCACCGCGGAGGGACCCGATGCGTCCTCGGCGGTGGGCGCGTTGACAAGCTTGATCGCTGCCAAATTTCACGAAGATGCCTGAAGGCAGACGCGGCGCTTCCGTGCTAAATTTCTCTCCACAGCGGGGGAGGATGCGCATGACAGCAGCGCAGCAATTGCGGACCAGGCTCGCCGGTGTCCTTTGTGCCTGCCTGATATCGGCGCCGGCCGCCGGACTCGCGCAAGTGGCACCCCATCCGGCCCTTTGGCGCGTCGCGCGCGGCCCCGCCACGATCTATCTATTTGGCTCTCTGCATGTGCTGCCGGCGGGTTATTCGTGGAGCACGCCGGAAATCGACGCCGCCAAGGCCGCGTCCGAAATGTTCATCTTTGAGGTGCCGGTGGATGAGGCCGCGCTCAAGGACGAGAGACAATTCATTGTCGAGAATGGGTTGTTGGGCAGAGGCCAGTCGCTGCGCGGCGTTCTCAGCGCAAACGAGTTCCAGACCTATTCCGCCGTGCTCAAGCGTGCGGGTCTGAAACCGCAGCAATTCGAACGCTATCGCCCATGGTTGGCCGCCGTCGTCGTGGGCCTGGCCTATCTGCACGGCGGCAATCTGGATTCGCTTCGGGG
>DASYEG010000128.1:0-11750 GCA_036499145.1 Micropepsaceae bacterium
AGCGCGGTTTCGCTCGGGTTCGAACCCGGCTCGATCCGGACTATCGCGCCGGGATTGCCGCGGTAGGTGCCCCAGATCGAACCATCGACGGGATTGGGCATCACCGCATAGAAGCTGGCGACGATGCGCTTGTCCTTCGTCGGGTCGACCGGCTGGTTCGGTTCGACCCAGCCGGCATCGCGTTTGCCATTGCCGTTGGTATCGAGGATGAGCGGGGTCCAGCCTTGCGACTTCGCCGCATCGCCGGTCTCGTCATACATCTTCGTGTTCAGCCAGCCCACCACCGGTCCGCCGCCGCTCGCCCACAGCGTGTCGTTCTTGTCATAGGCAAATTGCAGATGATGCGTGCCGAAGCAGGTGTCGATCCATCTGTATTCCTTGGTCTTCGGATTGAAGACGGTGATGGAGCGCACATTGCGAGCGATCGGAAACACTTTGGCGGACGGATGATCCGAGCCCGCCTTGCAGAAGGCCGGATTGTCGGGCTTGCGGAAGGTCGCCGCGAGCCAGACGCGCCCGTCGCGCCCGATCATGGAATTGTGGTTGTTGACGCGGGTGTCCCAGATCGATTCTTCGCCCCAATAGTTGGACGGCAGAAGCGGTGTCAAACCGGCGACATGGCCGGGGCCGAGCGCGAGGGGCGCATCCTCGCGCACCGTCATTCTGAAGACGGTCGCGGTGTTCTTCACCGGATCGAGAATGGGCATGTCGTTGGAGCTGTATTCCGGCGAACCGAACAGCGGGCCATAGCCGTTCACGGTTGGATTGCGCCGATCCGTCGAGATCAGATCGTGCAGATATTGTTTCTCGTTCATCCAGTCACGAAGTGTGACGACGATGTTGCGCTCCACCCCTTGCGGACGCTGCGGCTTGTTCGACGGGATTTCGCCCTTCTCCACACGCTGGCTCCAATCGCCGAGATATTTGAAGGCGGCACCGCCGAGGTCCCCGGCGCCGACCTGGATCATCGGCATGCCGCCCTGGCCGGACTGAATCCGGCGCAGCCACATATCGGCATAATTGGATTGCTCTTCGTGAAACAGGGTCGGGATGGTGCGCGTGGAAAGCTGGCCCAATTGGTGACAGCCCACACAGCCATTGTTCTTCATGCTGTTGAGGTAACCCTGCTGGGTCAGGCGCGCCGGAATGTTCGGGTCCTTGCCGCCGAACAGCTCCTTGCCGGGGATCTTCATCATCGAATACCAGTAGATCGCCGGATAATATTTCGCAGCCGCAGCGTCGTTCGGCGCCGGCACGGCCGCGATATCCACGATCTTGCCCGGCGTGCTCGTGATCTTTGCCGAATCGACCAGGCCATAGCCCCGCGCCCACACCTGATAATTCGCCTGCGGCAGATCGGGCACGACAAAGCGTCCCTGGTCGTCGGTGACCACGATCTTGATGAAGCGCACCGCGAGATCGCGGGTTTCGGCGATCACCCAGACGCCGGCTTCCGGCTGGCCGCTCGGATTGCGCACGACCCCGCCAATGTCGTCATTGTCGATGGCGATGCGATCCGGAGCGGGCGCGGCGCGCACCGATGACGGGAGGGCCGTAACAAGACTGGCCAAGGTCAGGGCCATGCTGCCGAGCAAAGCGGCCCGCTTGATATTCATGATGCTGATCCCCCTTGTGACGCGCAAGAAGCGCCGATTGGCCACATCATAGCCGTGCCTTGCTGGCCATAAAAGCCAACCGCGTCCCCTCAACGGCAATTTGAGGCGCGCGCGTCCGTCACAGAGCGGGATAACCTCTTCCTCTAGGTTGGAGGGCCTTCTCTTCCGGTAATCAGGCGAGGCCAATTTTATAAAGCGCGACCAGTTTGCCCCAAGCGCGTTCGGCTTCGGCCATATTGTAGATCGGCTTGCCGGCCGCCGCCGGCATGTCCGGCACGCACCAGCCATGATTGCTCATATAGACTTCGACTTCGGCCGGGACGTGGGCCGCGGCGAAGGCCTCCTTCAATTTGGTCTTCTGATCGGGCTGACGCATGTCGTCATTGCCCGCGATGCCGAAATACATGCGCGCCTTGATCTTCGGCGCCATCAGGTGCGGGCTCGCCGGCGTGTCGTTGACGAGATTGCCGCCGTGGAACGAGCCGCCCGCGCCAATGCGGTCCGGCACTGCCGCCGCTGTCCTGACAACCAGCGCACCGCCCATGCAATAGCCCTGCGTGCCGATCTTCTTGGCCTTGTCGACATCCTTCTGCGCATCGAGAAACGCGACAAAGGCAACCGCGTCGCGTTCGGCGGCGCCCGCCGCACCGATGGATCCCGTCAGCGGCCCCAGCTTCGCCGTGTCGGCGGGATTGGTGAAATCGAATTTCACCGGTTCCGGGAATACCGGCGCCTTCGCGACCCGATAGAACGGGTTGGGCACAAGTACCGAATAGCCATCGGCCGCGAGCCGCCGGGCCATGCCGCGCATGGACTGACGCAACCCGAAAGCATCGGGCCAGATGATCACCGCGGCATGAGCGCCCGTTGCCGGGCGGATATAGGCCGCGTCGCACATGCCATCCGGGGTCTTGATGGCGACATCGGTTTCGGTCAACGGCGGCGCCGAAGCGGCCCTGGCGGGGGCCGCGACAGCCGCCAACCCCACGCCCACGGACAAGGCGCCAAAGGCGCGGCGGGAGACCGCCGCTTCCTCATCGAATTTGTCCGTTCTGTCATGCTCGCTCACGTGATCCTCCGTAGGCTGAACAATGGCTCAATCCGCCAGCGGGCTCGGGCGCAATTGGAAGTGTACGACCTTGCTGGTCTGGCCCTTGCCGCCTTCGATATGGGTCGGCGCACGTTCCGAATAGGTCGAGAACAGGCCTTTGCCCTTCCATCCGGCCGCCGCGTCGTCGATGCGCCCGTCCATCCCCTTGGCGTAGTAGCTCATGGGATAGGGAATGCGCATGACCACCCATTTGCCGTCCACCAGGGCTTCCAGCGCGTCGGACTGGCTGGCGGTCGCGATGGGAATGTTCTTGCCGAAGCCCAGCGTGTTGTCCTGATCCACCCACATGGCATAGGGCGCTTCGGCGGTGGCGCCGACCGTTTCCTTGGGAAGATTCTCGAAGACCGGCCCCGGCATCTGATAGAGCTTCCATCCTTCCGGGCAAACATTCTGTGCATCGGCCGCTTTGGGACCGTTCAGCGGCCCCTTGCACAGCCTGCGGTCGAAGGATGCCGCCTGGCCGCTCGCAAGCGCCAGCCAAACGACGCCGTCGCTCGTGATACCCATGCCGCGCGGGCTGAAGCCCGACATAGGCGTCTTCGCGTTCTTGTACGGCACCTCGTAATATTCGCTGAGCTGCGTCTTGGGATCGAAACGGATCACGCCGCCGGGAAAGCCCAGGATCGAACCATAGACGCTGCCGTCCGGAGCGGTGTTGATCCCGTAGGGCGCGCCCATGATCTGCTTGTCCTTCGTCGGATCGACGGGATCCTTCAGCCCCGCCCAGCCGGCATCGCGCTTGCCGTTGCCATTGGTGTCGATGACGAAGGGCGACCAGCCCTGGCTCGCGGCGTCGTCATGGGTGGCGTCCCATTTCTTGGTGTCGAGCCAGCCGATCACGTCATAGGGTCCGCCGGCGCTGAACCACAGCGTGCCGTTGTCGTCGAAATTCAGATGATGGGTGTTGAAGCAGAGGTCGATCATGCTGATCTTCCCCGTCTTCGGATCGTAGACTTCGGTTTGACGATTCGACGTATCCTTCGGATAGGCCTTCGCCGAAGGATGGTTCGATCCCGCCTTGCAATAGGCCGGCTGGGTCGCGGCCGGACGGATGCGAGCCGTCAGCCACAAGCGTCCTTTGTCGTCGAACATCGGATTGTGGACATTGGTATGCGTGTCCCAGATGGCCTCGTCCCCCCAATAGGGCGAAGGCGCCAGACTCGGATCGGTCTTGGTCGTCGGCGTCTTGGGATCGCGATATTCGGTCTTGAGCACGCCCGATGTGTTGTGGACCGGATCGACCCAGGGCAGCAGCTCGGTACTGACTTCCGTCGAACCGTAGATCAGCCCGTTGGCATTGACCGTGGGATTGCGCTTGTCGGTGGAAATCCCGTCATGGACGTAGGCCTTGGGCGTATTCCAATCCCATTCCGTGACCACGATGGCGCGCTCGACGCCAGTGGGCCGGACCGGATCGGTCTTGGGCAATTCGCCCTTCGCCACGCGGTCGGTCCAATCGCCGAGCAAAGAGAGCTGGCGTCCGGTGTCGAACAGCCCGATCGCTTCGACCATGCCGCGGCCGGCCTGGCCTGATTGGATGCGGCGCTCCCAGGCTTCGGCGCTGGTATTGAAATGGCCGAGTTGGGCGGGGATCGTGCGCGTCGCCAGATCGCCGATCTGATGGCAATGGATGCAGCCGTCGGTCTTGGCATAGCGCAGCCACTGGCCCTGATCCTTCAACGTCACCGGCATGCCGTTGCCCTGTGGGCCGGTTCCGGGGAACAGCTTGGCATCGGGGATATGCAGCATGGAATACCAATAGATGCCGGGATAATAGGCCGCCGCAGCCGCGCGGCTCGGCGCTGTCACGGCCTTGAGATCGAGCGGCTTACCCGGCTGCGCTTTCACCTTGGGGGAATCGACAAGACCGTAACCGCGGACCCAGATGTCGTAATTGGCTTTGGGAAGATCGGGCAGGACGTAGCGGCCCTGATCGTCCGTGACGACAATCTTGACGTATTTGGTCGGAAGATCCTTGGTCTCCGCAATCACCCAGACGCCGGCTTCGGGACCTTTCGCACCGGCGACCACCCCGCCGATATCATTGGTATCGAGATGGATCTGACCGGCGGCGCCCTGTGCCGCCGCGGTGTTCGCGGATGTGACGCACAACAGCGCGGCAAAACTGGCGCTCATCATACCGGCGCAGGCTGCTCTCTTGATGTTCATCGTCCCCTCGTGGCGTTTCTATGTTTGGATGGGCAAGCGGCTGTAACCCCGCCGAACATAGCCCAGGACGGGTGCGAGACCTACGGCAATTCAGAGGTTGGAACCCAAGTTTTCACACGGCAGCGGCAAATTTTGCCAGGCTTTTCGCAACGTCCGGCGAGGAACGTCTTCCGTCACTTGCCTTTCGGCAGGGTCTTGTCGAGCCAGCCGGCAATCACCGCGGCGACCTCCTGATTGTTCTTCTCCAGCATCATCACGTGCGAATTGCCATGGATGCCGAGATCGGCGAGGCGGATGACGGAGGGTTTGATTCCCGCCTGCTGCAGATAGGTGTTCGACACCGGTCCTTCCTTGAACCAGTTGGGGGCGCCGATGAAGTCCACGCTGTGTACGGGCGGCCCGTTCGGCTCGATGGCAAGGATGGCGCGGACAAGATCGGGGCGCGCATCGGCGACAGGCCAGGCAAAGGCGCCCGCCTGCGAATGCACCATCAAGATGCCCGGACCGATTTTCTCGAACAGCGCGATCAGCGCATCGCGATTGAGGAATTGCTGCTTCTCGAAACTTTCGATGGCCGGCAATTGACTCGCCATCACTTGCTGCGCGGCGGGATCGTCCGGATTGCCGCTGCCCGGCCATTGCGTGTGCAACACGGCTTGCGGCCAGAGTTTGGATTTTTCCTGGGACACGAAACGCGCGAAGGAATTCGTGCTCTCCACATTGCGCGCCGGTCCATAACTCGCCGGCAGATAGCCCGAACGCCCCCGTCCCGGCTGATCCACCACATAGACGGCATAACCCTGCCGCACGAAATATTGCGCCCAGCCTTCGCGGCCATCGGGCGTGCCGGTGAAATTCACCCCCGACATGGTGCCGCCGTGCACCATCACGATGGGATAGGCATGGGTGCGGCGCGCCGGGACCCGTTCTTCGACATACATCTGATCGGTGACATAGGTCTTGCCGCCAACACGCGTCGTCCTGGCGTTGACGTAGAAATAGCCGTCGCGCGCAAGCGCGAGCGGCGCAGTGTCATCCGCAGCGCCAGGCCCTGAAACGGCGACAAGGCTCACGGCAACGGCGGCGGCGAGAAAACAAGCGGCTCTGAAACGATTGCAGATCATAAGCGTCCTCCCGATCGCCCATCATGCCATGTTCTCTTGCCGTGCGCGCCTTCCTGAGAGCATATTGCAGCGCAACATGGCGGGTACATCATGACTTACGAGACACTTCTGGTCCGGACCGAAGGCGCGGTCGGCATTGTCACGCTGAACCGGCCGCAGGCGCTGAACGCGCTCAACTCTCAATTGATGGACGAATTGACGGCGGCGGTCGACGCCTTCGAGGCCGACGATGCCATTCGCTGCGTCATCCTCACGGGCTCGGAAAAAGCCTTCGCGGCGGGTGCCGACATCGGCGAGATGAAATCCAAGAGCTTTGCGGAGGTCTATAAGGAAGACTTCATCACCAAGAATTGGGAGCGCGTGTCGCGCGCGCGCAAACCGGTGATTGCGGCGGTCGCCGGCTTCGCGCTCGGGGGGGGATGCGAGCTTGCCATGATGTGCGATGTCATCCTGGCCGCGGACAACGCCAAATTCGGTCAGCCGGAGATCAATCTCGGCATCGGCCCCGGTGCCGGCGGCACGCAGCGCCTGACGCGCGCGCTCGGCAAGGCCAAGGCCATGGAAATGTGCCTCACGGGGCGGATGATGGACGCGGCCGAAGCCGAACGCGCCGGGCTGGTGGCCCAGGTGGTGCCATTGGCCGATTTGATGCCCGAAGCCCTGAAAATGGCCGCGAAGATCGCGGCGGCCTCGCTGCCGGCCATGATGATGGTGAAGGAGTGCGTGAACCGCAGTTTCGAAACCAGCTTGGCCGAAGGGCTGCATTTCGAGCGCCGCCTGTTCCACGCGATGTTCGCGACGCAAGATCAGAAGGAGGGCATGACGGCCTTCATGGAAAAGCGCAAAGCCCTCTTCAAGGACTGCTGATCTTTCGGGCGCGTGTGGGCGCGCTCCTTAAGAATAAGCGCATAGGCGGTTCGCATTGACGCTGCGGCGCCGGGACTGTAATGGTCCGCCCCTTAAATCCATCGAGCAAGAGCGAGCCCATGCCCAGCCATCCTTCGGCCGAAAAACGCGTCCGCCAGACCGCCCGCCGCACCGCCGTCAACAAGAACCGGAAAAGCCTGATCCGCACCGCCGTGCGCAAGGTCGAGGAGGCGCTAGCCTCCGGCGACAAGGCGGCCGCCACGGCCGCGTTGAAGCTTGCCGAACCCGCAATCATGCGCGGCGTGACAAAGGGCGTCATTCATAAGAACACGGGTTCCCGCAAGGTTTCCCGTTTGAACGCCCGGTTGAAAACCCTCAAGGCCTAGCTTTTCCGCGGCTTTGCAATATTCGAAAATAATTTTCGCGAATAAAGGGTGAACATTTCATTTGTCAGTGGGCGGACCTTCCAATCGTCTGTGAACGTCACTGTCGTCTAACTTTCACAGATCCGCCGCCTAACTCCCTGAATCCGCTGGCATCAAATAGTCCGTACACTCCGCAGGGTTCATCCGTACACGTCAAGTCCCTCATTTTGATGCACTTTTTTCGTTATGACGGAAGCGTCACAGGACCATTCACAATCTAAAAATGGGCCTTGCGTTGGTAAATCACCTCTGTGTAGAGTTGCCTTCATCGGCGGGGCGGCAAACATGACGCGGCGAAGTTTCGGGATAAATCCCAATAAAAAGAAGACTTTACGTCCCGATGTGCGGCAGCCTTCCAAAAGTCGCTAAGTAAAACCAAGTATTTGTAGAGTTTCATTTGACGAAGTGCTTTCAGCACTTTCGCGGCGGCTGTTTATTGTCCGGAGCATTGGTATGAGCAATCGGGATTCATCCGAGGCGGTTCCATCGTCCGCCGGATATGCGGGGGATTTGGACCCGAAGGAAAGCTGGGAACGGCTTTCCCGGAATACCGCGGCCCAGCTCATCGACGTGCGCACAATTCCGGAGTGGAACTTTGTGGGAGTTCCCGACCTCGGACCGTTGCAGCGGCAGGTTCTGTTCTGCGAATGGCAGCACTTTCCACAGGGCGCCAACGACACCTTCGTCCGTCAGGCGGCGGAAGCCCTGGAACGCACCTCCTATCGGCCGGATGTGCCGCTCTTCTTCCTCTGCCGCAGTGGCGCACGCTCGCGCGCCGCTGCGATCGCGATGACGGCGGCGGGCTATGGCCCCTGCTTCAACATTACTGACGGGTTCGAAGGCGGCCTCGATACGGAGCGGCATCGCGGAAGATCGGGCGGCTGGAAAGCCTGCGGGCTTCCCTGGATTCAAACATGAACGGCAGGGCGCGCGAACGCCAAAACGACGAGATGGGATTTGGGTGGAACGATGAATAGACCCGATGGACTACCGGCCAAGACCGGGTATCAGGGAATGGGCAAGATGGGATTTCCATTGCAGCAGACACCAGAGCCGGCATGGTCCGATCTGTGGGGTATGGTGCGCGACCGGCTTCGCCTCGAATTCGGACAGGGCATTTTCGACACTTGGATCGCGCCTCTTTCTTTTGCGGGCGTCGAACGCGGACATGTGCGTCTTTCGGCGCCGAGCCGTCTGGTGCGCGATTATGTTGCGTCCCATCACGCCGCGAAGCTGGAGCGCGCCTTCGCCGCGGCCAGCGCGGATTTCGCCAGCCTCGATATCGTCATCGGATTTTCGGACACCAGAACGGGCCTTGCCCACAAGGCCGTTGCGCCCGCGCCAGCCCCGCGCGCCAACCCCTTGCCCGCATCCGCCACCGGATCGGGCCGCGCGATGGGCAATGTGCCGGGTGCCTCGCTGCAAGGCCTTTGGGACCGCCAGCCGGACCCGGCCCAGAGCTTTGCATCGTTCGTGACCGGTCCTTCCAATGAATTCGCCTTCAAGGCGGCTCAGCGCTTTGCCGAGAACGGCGAATCCGAAATGGGGTTGCTGTTCATCCATGGCGGCTTTGGCTTCGGCAAGACGCATTTGTTGAACGCGATCGCGCTGGAAGCGCGCACGGTGCGGGGCGCGCGCGTGCTGTTCCTGCGCGCAGAAGATTTCATGCGCCGTTTCCTCGCGGCTCTGCGCAATCAGGAGACGCTGGCGTTCAAGGAGGAGCTTCGCGCCGCCGACATCCTTCTGATCGACGATCTGCAGCATATTTGCGGGCGGACCGCGACCATCAGCGAATTCCTGCACACGGTGAACGCCTTCACCGATCTGAAGCGCAAAGTCGTCATCGCGGCCGATCGTCCGCCTTCAGGGTTGGAAGGGCTTTCCGACGATATCCGCTCGCGTCTGCAAGGGGCGGTCGCCATCGCGCTCGAAAAACCCGACGCCGCGACACGTTTCGCGATCCTCAAGGCGAAAGCCGCGGCGCTTGAAAAAAAGCTTCCGCGCGCCACTATTCCCGAATCTGTGCTGGAGCAGGTCGCCACCGAACTGAATGTGTCTCCGCGCGAACTTCTGGGCGTGCTGATGAAGCTCGCCACCTATGCCGATCTCACGGGCAAGCCGGTGACCGCCGAAGTCGCCGAAGAAGCCATCGGCAGCGGCAGCCGCGCGGCGACCGGCGATCACCGCGTCACCATCGACGAGATTCAAAAGAAAACCGCCGAATATTACAAATTGGACCTGCGGGAATTGCATTCAGCGCGGCGCGCGCGGCGCGTGGCCAGGCCCCGCCAAGTGGCGATGTACCTCGCGCGCGAACTCACCAGCCGGTCGCTTCCCGACATCGGCCGCCGTTTCGGGGGACGCGATCATACCACGGTGCTCCATGCCTGCCGGCGCATCGAGGCCCTGTGCAAAACCGATCCGGTATTCCAGCAGGAGGTCGATTTCCTGCGCAAGGTTCTCGGCCGTCAGCCCCGCAGCTGAAGCAGCTTGAAAAGCCTCATCCCGCGCATCCCGGCGGATGGGGCTTCGGCCCCCGGTCTCCAAGCCCGCTCCCCTCGATTTTCGCACGCCCGGGCGGCTCCTGTTCGAGTCGCTTGTTCGCGCGATTGTAGCTATGCTTCGCGCGCAAGAATCGTGGGCCCGGATGGGCAATAATTTGGCGGCCAAATTGGATAGTTTCGATCGTTTTCCTAAAAAAATCCTGGAACCCCAAGAACCATGAAAATCAATGTCGAACGCGGCGCTTTCCTGAAGGCGCTTGGGCACGTCCAAAGCGTCGTGGAACGCCGCAATACGATCCCCATCCTCTCGAATGTGCTGATCGAGGCGGCCAAGGGGCGGCTGAAACTGACGGCCACCGACCTCGATATCGAGATCGTGGAATCGATCCCCGCCGACGTGCTGCGCAACGGCGCGGCAACCGCTCCTGCCCATATGCTCTACGATATCGTGCGCAAGATGCCCGACGGAGCCCAGGTGCAGGCGGAGCTGATCGCGGGCGATTCGGGGCGGCTGCTGGTGTCGGCGGGAAGCATCCGCTTCGAGCTGGCCTGTCTGCCGCAGGAGGATTTCCCGCAAATGTCGGCCGGCGCGCTGCCGCACCGTTTCCGGCTGGGGGCCTCGGACCTGGTGCAGCTGATCGAAAAGACCCGCTTCGCCATTTCGACGGAGGAGACGCGTTTCTATCTCAACGGCATCTATCTGCACGCGGCCAAGGACGGCAAACAGCCATGCCTCAGAGCCGTTGCGACCGATGGCCACCGGCTGGCCCGCTATGAGCTGGATTTGCCGGAGGGCGCCGCCGAAATTCCCGGCGTAATCGTGCCGCGCAAGACGGTCGCCGAATTGCGCCGGCTGCTCGAGGATGGCGACAGCGCCATCGAAATCGGTCTTTCCGATACCAAGGTGCAGTTCACCTTCGGCAGCGTGGAATTGACCTCGAAACTGATCGATGGCTCGTTCCCGGATTATCAGCGGGTCATCCCGACCGCAAACGACAAGGTGTTGACGCTCGATGCCAAGGATTTTTCCCAGGCGGTGGACCGCGTCTCCACCATTTCCGCGGACAAGACCCGGGCGGTGAAGCTCAATCTCGATACCGACCGGGTGACCTTGTCGGTGGTCAATCCCGAATCCGGCACAGCCACCGAAGGATTGGGCGCGAATTATGCCGCCGATGCTATTGAGATCGGCTTCAACGCTCGCTATCTCCTGGACATCACCGGGCAGATTGTCGGCAAGGATGTGCGCTTTCTTCTTGCAGATGCCGGCTCACCCACGCTCATCGAAGACACCGAGGACGGGCGCACGCTTTACGTCCTGATGCCGATGCGGGTTTAGGAATTTGAATTGACGCAGACAGCCAGGCTTATGGATGACGCCGACCAGCGTCCGGGCAAGCCCATTGCGGACGAGACATCGCTTGCGGGCGGCGCGGCCGCGCTCGCGGTCACGCAGCTGGAGCTGACCAATTTTCGCTCCTATGCCCGCGGGCGGCTACACACGGGGGCGTTGCCAATCGTGCTTGCGGGCGCGAACGGGACCGGCAAAACCAACCTTCTGGAAGCGCTCTCCCTGCTGTCGCCCGGACGCGGTTTGCGCGGGGCGAAACTCGCCGCCATCCAGCGCAAGGCACCCGCCGATACAATGTCGAGAACGGATGTTTTTGCCGACAGCCTCTGGGCGGTGTCAGCGGCCATCGCGCGTCCCGACGGACATTGGGAGATCGGCACCGGACTGCTGCCAGGCAATCCGAATGCGCCGCCGCGCCGTGCGCTGCACCTGAATGCTGCGACGGCCGAAAGCGCCGATCTGGCCGAACTCATTCCGATGCTGTGGCTCACGCCTGCGATGGACCGGCTATTCCTGGAAGGCGCATCCGAACGCCGCCGTTTTCTCGACCGTTTGGTCTTTGCGCTCGATTCCACGCATGCCA
>DASYEG010000129.1:0-9825 GCA_036499145.1 Micropepsaceae bacterium
TCTCGGAACAGATCCTGGCGCGAACCCCACGCCCGCAACGCAGCCGCGCGCGAAGGGACCGCCACAATCGTGTCATAGAAGCCGAGGTGGGCGTGGAATGTTTTCAGCGCGCGCGGCATGTAAGGTTTATATCAGAGCTTCGAAGGAAGGTGGGAGCCTAAGGATGCAATGGATCCGGCGAGCGATGCGAATGCCAATTGGCCGGACACGATCTAAGCGCATTTCTGCTGCGCCGGGATTCGTCAGGTGGGCTACGTGCCCGATACGGGGCATAGCCACCCATTCCGGGATCGCTCTTGCGGCAATCGCCAAAGCTTGCCGCTTCACGCAAGTGTGCTCGATTTGCACGCTGGAAAAGCTGGACGCGGCGCACGCTCTGCTTCATTCCGGCGCCGGTCCGGTCTTCATTCATGCGCAGGTCAAGGCTGAGGATTTGCCGCGTGTGCTGCCGAACCGGGATGGAAACGCGATAAAACTCCGCTTCATGCAGACGTTGGCACAATCATCATGACGGCAAAGATCATCGACGGTCTGGCGATCGCGCGCGAAGTTCGCGTTGGGATTGCGGCACGCGCGCAAAGACTGGCGGAGCGAGGGATCACACCTGCCTTGACGATGATCCGGGTGGGCGATGATCCGGCCTCCGGCGTTTATGTGCGCAACAAGGTGCGCGCCTGCGCCGATGTCGGGATCAGATCGGACGTGGTGCGTCTACCTGCGGACGTCAGCGAGGACGTGCTTCTCGACCGCATCCGGAAATTGAACGAGATGTCTTTCGTTCACGGGATTCTGGTGCAGCTCCCTTTGCCCGCCCATATCGCGCCGCGCCGCGTACTGGAAACCATATCGGTCGCCAAGGATGTGGATGGATTTCATCTCTACAATGTCGGCGGCCTGGTGATCGGCCAGACGGTTTTCCCGCCCTGTACCCCTTATGGCGTGCAGAAAATCCTGGAACACGAAAATATCGAGCTGGAAGGCAAGAACGTCACCGTTGTCGGCGCGAGCAATATCGTGGGCAAGCCTTTGGCGCTGATGCTGATGCAGCGCGAGGCGACCGTCGCCATTTGCCATGCCAAGACGCGCGACCTCGCCCAGTACACGATCCTTGCCGATATCCTGGTGGTGGCGGCGGGCAAGCCAAATCTCATCGTGGCGCCGATGGTGCGGCATGGCGCCGTGGTCATCGATGTCGGGATCAATTTTCTTCCCGGTGGCAAGCTTGTCGGTGATGTCGATTTCGAGGGCGTAAAGGAAAAAGCGGCCTGCATCACGCCGGTTCCCGGCGGCGTCGGCCCGATGACGGTCACAATGCTGCTCGAAAACACCGTCGGGGCGGCGGAACGCGCGGCCCTGTCTATGGCGGCCGTGCACGTGCGCCCCGTACCGGTGTGACATTAACTGGGTGTGCTGCGTTCTTTGCCGCGTGGTACGATGTTTCGATTCTCGCCTGCGGACCTTAAACTCCCGCAGGAAGGTTGCCGATCTTGAATCCTGACCCAATTCGGATAATCACCGTGACCCTTCCTCGTCTGTCGCTGTTTCTTCTTGGCGCTTCGGTTCTTGGCGCTTCGGTTTTGAGCCTGCCGCTTCCGTCAGCCGCCGCTCCGGCACCGGCGATTCAGACCGTCCCGGGCATGCCACCCGTGGTGGATACCCAAAATGTTTACAGCGAGGCGGGCATCAATAAGGTGAGCGCCGTCACGGCTGGCGCACTGGCGCGCGTTTATGTTCCCAATGTTAAATCGGGCGATGTCTATGTGATCGATCCGGCGACCTATTCGGTGGTCGATCATTTCAAGGTCGGCGGCAATCCGCAGCACATTATTCCGTCCTGGGATCTGAAGACGCTGTGGGTTGCGGGTTCGGCCGAACGCAAACTTCCCGGCATATTGACGCCTATAGACCCCAAAACCGGCAAGCCCGGCACAACGATAAATGTTCCCGATGCCTATAACCTCTATTTCATGCCTGACGGTTCCTCGGCCATCGTGGTCGCCGAAGCGCTGAAACGGCTCGAATTCCGCGATCCGCAGACCATGAAATTGCAATCCAATCTCGCAACTCCGCAATGCGCGGGCCTCAACCATGCCGATTTTTCCATCGACGGCCGCTACGCCATCTTCACCTGTGAATTCGCCGGCGGGGGCCTTGCCAAGATCGATATGGTCGCCAAGAAGGTCGTGGGCTATTTGAAGCTGACCAAGCAGGGCCTGCCCGGCATGCCGGCAATGAACATGCCGGGCGCGAACAACGCCGCCGCCAGCATGCCGCAAGACATCCGCATCGCCCCCGATGGGAAGCTGTTCTACGTCGCGGACATGCAGGCCGATGGAGTCTATCTGGTCGATGGCGATTCGTTCCAGGAGGTCGGCTTCATTCCGACCGGGCGCGGCACGCATGGCCTTTATCCCAGCCGCGACGGCAAGAAGCTCTATGTCACCAATCGCGGTACCCATATGGGCGATGTGAAGGCGCACGGCCCCGGCATGATTTCCGTGATCGATTTCGCCACCCGCAAGGTGGAGAAGACGTGGTCCATTCCCGGCGGCGGCAGTCCCGATATGGGCAATGTCAGCGCCGATGGGAAGACGCTATGGCTCTCCGGGCGGTTCGACAAAGTGGTCTATGCGATCGATACCACGAGCGGGGCGGTGAAGGAGATCCCTGTCGGCACCGAACCCCACGGCCTCACTGTCTGGCCGCAGCCCGGCCGCTATTCCCTCGGCCACACGGGGAACATGCGCTGAGCCTTTTATGCGGGCGGCGCCAGCGTGCCGAGCCATGCGACCGCGGCCAGCACCAGTAGCGAAAGCACGGTTTCGGCAAGCACGCTTGTCCGGAGCGCGCGTGTCGCGCTTTCGGAACCGATACCGGATGCGAGCGCGAACTGAAGACGCGGCGCCAATCGGAAGCGGTTGGCGGCTGCCAGCAGGAGCATCGCACCGAACAGCACGAGCTTGGCGAGCAACACCTGACCGTAGGTCGTCTCAAGGCTTGCCAGGAACCCTGGATTGAGAATGCCGCTCAAGGTCAACGCGCCAACCACGACCGGTCCCACCCCCGAAAAACGCGTCAGCGCGTGGTCGAAGATTCTGAGATCGCGATCCTCGAGCCGCCGCGCGATCAACGCAAACCGGGCGAGGATGAACAGAGCGCCGACCCAAACCCCCGCCGCGGAAAGATGCACGGCATCGGCGGTGATGTGCAACGCGGCTCTTGGACCGTTGTCCGCGCCGGCATGCCCGGTGTCGGCGATGCTGGTGAGTGCGATGGCGGCGCATCCGAGCACGGTCAGACGCAATGTTTCCGGTGGATTTTTGGGCAGCAGCAATATCAGGGCAACGCCGGTCAGGCCGAGGCGTGGCGCCCATACCCGGCCGAAATCGGTGGTGCTTATCACCTGCCACAATATGTTCGCGTCGAACAAAGCGGCAGGCTGTCCACTCATGGTCGCGGCAACAAAGCCGAGCCAGAGAATCCCGCTGACGAGCGCGGCGAGGACCGAAACAATCTGCACGCGCCGCGACCAGGGGAAAAACGCTTCCGCTTCGAAGGCTGAAGGCGCCTTTGCGTAATAGGCGTAGACCGGAAAGGCCGCCACGCCGAAGAGAATCATCAACGCCGCATAATGCACGAAGCGCGAGGCGATCAGCCCCGCTGCTACCGTCATTGCTTCACTTCGAAATTGTAGCGTCCTTCCGTGCGATGCGTATCGTCGCCGACCGCATGCCATGCCACCGTATATTTTCCGGGGGCGAGTTCGCCCGTCAGCGGAACGATGAGCTGCGCCTTGTCGTTCGCGGCGGTCGTTGCGGCGCCGGTTGGCACTTTCTCGCCCTTGGCGTTGGTGACCTCCACTCCGGAGAAGCCAATTTCGATGGCTTCGTTGAACTGGATGCGAAGCATCTTGGGCGATGTGCCCACGACGCTTCCCGGCGCCGGACCGGCAGCCTTGAGCTGCGCATGCGCGCCGGCGAACGAAATCATTCCGACCGTGGCGGCAAGCGCCAGCATTACTGTTTTTACGATTGTCATATTGTGCTCCCTTTGGCTCATCTTATACGCATTAGGTCAGTTTTACCCTTGCAAACAGCATGATCGAGCCGGGATTGGAGCCATAATAAGGCTTCACCGCCGAGGGCAGTCCATAGAGGCTGCCAACGGCCCCAAGGCCCAGGCTCAAATGCTCCGCCACTGCGATGTCATAGATATAGCCGAGGCTGAATTTCGACACGTTGAAGGCGTGTCCTTCCAATGGGCTCGGGGCCGCGAACAGTTCGTCTTTTTCGTCGTTCTCGGCCCGGGCGAAGATCGTATGGGCATACCAGCGTAACGCCGATTCAAGCAGATAGGCATTCGATGCCGTGCCTGGCTGCTGGATGTTTTGACCCCAGGCGAACGTGGTCTGCCAGTTTCCATGCGCGAGCTTCCTGTTGTAGATCGCCGACGCGGTGATCCGGTGCTGGTTGATCGCGGGCTCCAATTGCTCGGGCGATTTGATGAAGCCATAGCTCGCCTGAAACGCCCAGTCTGGATTTGGATTCCAGCTAATTCGTCCCGAGACGGAATCCAGCCGCAAAGGGTCGAAATCCCAGCGCTCCTGGTCCGGATCGCGGCCATTGAAGATCGAGCCTTCGAATTTCCACTCGCCAGAAACGATGCCGGCGGTCGCGACGCCATAGGTGATGTGTGTCGAGTCGAGCCAATGATGACCGATCGGTGCTTCCGGATCGTCCATTCCCGAAAAGCGGTGCATGAAGGTCGGCGGTCCGAGCGCCGGTTCGCCGGGATAACCCAGATAAAGGAAGGCGGATGTGCTATCCGCAACGGGTGCGCTGTAGGTGCCGGAGAGTTCCATGAAGAGATCGTGCGGGTGCTGCCGGTCGATCAGGGGGGAACTTCCGTCAGCGGTTTCCCCCGTCTGCAGCAGCAGCGGATAACCGTTCTTACCCATCAGCGGATCGAGCGAGATCATACCGCGCAGGGTTAGATGGCCCGGCCCGAGACTATGCTGGGCCATGCCCATCAGCATGCTCTCGCTGAAGCTTTTGTCCCCGCCGCGCGGGCCTCCCTGGTGGTCGTAGATGGCCGAGATGTAGCCATGGACCATCGTGGACCAATCTCCGAGAAGGCCGTGGACGCCCTCCATCGGGGTCGTATCCGGTTGCCAGGAGGTACCGGAGCTATCGCGCATCATGGAATAGTCCCCGAGCACGCCGGTCGCCTGAACGCTTGGCCCGGTGCCGAGTGGCGGCAGATCGTCTTCGGGCGATCTGTCGTGGTTATGAGGCTCCATAGGTTGCGCGACCGCAGGAGATGACAGCAGGAGCAAAATCAAAGCGGTCTCGAAAAATCTCAGAGCGCGAATCCCATTTCGTATACCCCGCAGGGGTATGCGCGGAATATCATGGACGAACATGGACTGCAACCGCTCTTGGCGGGCAGGCGTGGATTTGCCACAACGTGCGCCCGGTGCGAAAGCACCTGCGGAAGAAACGTGGAAATCGGAGCGGTGTTGATGGCAGCAGAAGCGCCGACGCGCGAGGCAGGTCGCGATTTCATCCGCGACATCATCCAGTCGGATTTGGATTCCGGCCGGGTGACCTCTGTCGTGACGCGCTTTCCGCCTGAGCCGAATGGCTATCTTCATATCGGGCACGCCAAGTCCATCTGCCTCAATTTCGGTGTGGCGCAGGAATTTGGCGGCCGCTGTCATCTGCGTTTCGATGACACCAATCCGGCCAAGGAGGAGCAGGAATACATCGACGCCATCAAACGCGATGTTGC
Organism: Micropepsaceae bacterium; assembly: GCA_036499145.1. Lineage (GTDB taxonomy): Bacteria > Pseudomonadota > Alphaproteobacteria > Micropepsales > Micropepsaceae > CAIYRG01. The sequence goes on from DASYEG010000129.1 coordinate 5,791, forward strand.
CTGGCTCGGTTTCGATTGGGGCGAGCATCTGCATCATGCGTCGGACTATTTCGAGCAGCTTTACGAATGGGCTGAGCATCTGATCGGAAGCGGCAAGGCCTATGTCGACGACCAGCCCCATGAAGAAATGCGCGCCAACCGCGGCACGCTGACAGAACCCGGCAGGAACAGTCCCTATCGCGACCGTACTGTTGAGGAAAATCTCGCTCTCTTCCGCCGCATGCGGGCAGGCGAATTCCCCAACGGGGCACGCGTGCTGCGCGCGAAAATCGACATGGCATCGGGCAACATCAATCTGCGCGATCCGGTGCTCTACCGCATCCTGAACGCAATCCATCCGCGCACCGGCGATGCTTGGAAAATCTATCCCAGTTATGATTTCGCGCATGGGCAGTCCGATGCGATCGAACACATCACCCATTCGCTCTGCACGCTCGAATTCGAGGATCACCGGCCGCTCTACGATTGGTTCCTGGACAATCTTCCGGTGCCTTCGCGTCCGCACCAATATGAGTTCGCGCGTTTGAACATCGCCAATACCTTGCTTTCCAAACGCACGCTGACCGAACTCGTGCGGGGGGGGCATGTCTCGGGATGGGACGATCCGCGCATGCCGACGCTGGCGGGACTGCGCCGCCGCGGCGTGCCGCCCGAAGCCGTGCGTGATTTCGTGCGCCGCGCCGGGGTGGCGAAGGCCAATAGTGTCGTGGATGCGGCGGCGTTCGACTATGCGGTGCGCGAAGTCCTCAACAGACGCGCGCCACGCCGCATGGCGGTGCTCAACCCCCTTAAGATTGTGATCGAGAATTATCCGGAAGGGCAGACTGAAGAGCTTGAGGCGATCAACAATCCCGAAGACCCTTCCGCCGGCTCGCGGCGCATTCCGTTTGGCCGGGAGCTTTATGTCGAGCGCGAGGATTTTATGGAGGACCCGCCGAAGAAATTCTTTCGTCTGTCGCCGGGCCGCGAAGTGCGGCTGCGTTATGCCTATTTCATCACCTGCCGCGAGGTGGTGAAGAATGCAGCCGGCGAGGTGGCGGAATTGCGCTGCACCTACGACCCGGCGACCAAAGGCGGCAATGCGCCGGATGATCGAAAGGTGAAGGCCACGCTGCATTGGGTCGCGGCCGCCAGCGCCCTACCGGCGGAAATCCGCATCTTCAATCCGCTGTTCACGCGTCCCGATCCCGGCGCTGACGGCGATTTCGCCCAGGACCTGAATCCCAACTCGCTGGAAATATTGCCCGGCGCGCAGCTCGAGCCTGCACTCGGCGATGCGCGCGAAGGCGAAGCGATCCAGTTCGAACGCCAGGGTTATTTCTGCCTCGATGCGGGGCCGAGCCGCAATCGCCCGGTGTTCAACCGCACGGTCAGTTTGCGCGATTCGAAATGACCGCGAGGACAGCATCATGAACGGCGCGGAAAGCCTGGTGCGCACGCTGCTCGCCTCTGGCATCGACACCTGCTTCGCCAATCCCGGCACCAGCGAGATGCATTTTGTCGCCGCGCTCGACCGCGCCCCTGGCATGCGCTGTGTGCTCGGCCTGTTCGAAGGCGTGGTGACGGGTGCAGCCGATGGTTATGGCCGCATGGCCGGCAAGCCCGCCGCGACCCTGATGCATTGCGGGCCTGGCCTCGCCAATGGGTTGGCCTATCTGCACAACGCCAAGCGCGCTAGCACACCGATCGTGAATATTGTTGGCGATCAGGCGACCTATCATGCGCCGCTGAATCCGCCGCTCGCCTCCGATGTGGAAGGGATCGCGCGGCCCGTGTCGCAATGGGTCCGCAAGGTGACGCAAACCGCAACGCTCGGCGCCGACGCGGCCGAAGCCGTGCGGAGCGCGTATCAACCGCCGGGCGGGGTGGCCACGTTGATCCTCCCATCAGACGTGAGCTGGAACGACGGCGGCGCACCGGGCACGCCGCTTCCTATTCCCGCGCCTGCGAACGTGGCGAACGACGCGGTTATTGAGGCCGCAAGCGCGCTGCGCCGTGGCGAACGCACGGTGATTCTTCTCGCTGGCGCGGCGCTGCACGCCGCTGCGCTGGCGATCGCCCACAATATCGCCGAGGCGACGGGTGCGCGGATCATGGCGCCCACCTTCAACGCGCGGATCGCGCGTGGGGCAGGGCGTCCATTGCTCGACATCGTGCCCTATCCGGTTGATGAAGCCGTCGCCCAACTGAAAGATGTGAAGCACCTCATTCTGGTAGGCACGAGCGAGCCCGTCGCCTTTTTCGCCTATCCCGGAAAGCCCGGCATCATGTCGCCGAAAGATGCGGTGTCGCATGTGCTGGCGCGGGCCGACGAGGATTTGCGCGATGCGCTGACGCGTCTCGCGTCGGAACTGAATTGCCCAAACACGCCGATCCCGGAATATCGCGCCAATGCGTTGCCGGGCGCAGGACCCATGAGCGCGGAAGGCGCGGGTCTAACGCTTGCCGCACTCCTGCCCGAGCAGGCGATCCTGATCGACGAGGCGATCACCTTGCGCGGGCCGTTCTTCGCGGCGACCAAAACCGCTGCCCCTCATGATTGGCTGCAGGTGCCGGGCGGCGCCATCGGCGGAGGGTTGCCGCTCGCGACCGGTGCCGCCATTGGCGCGCCGGGCCGGCGGGTGATCGCGATTCAGGCCGATGGTTCGGCCATGTATACGATCCAATCATTGTGGACGCAGGCGCGCGAGAATCTCGATGTCACGACCCTGCTGCTGTCCAATCGCAAATACGCCATCCTGTTCCACGAGCTGAAACAGGTGGGCGCCACCGAAGGCCGCGCCTCGAGCGATCTCTTCGCGCTCGACCGGCCCGAACTCGATTGGATCAAGCTCTCCGAAAGCATGGGCGTGGAAGCGGCGCGCGCCGAGACGCTCGAACGCTTTGCCGCGCTTCTGACCCATGCCAATGGCCGACGGGGTCCGTTCCTCATCGAACTCGTGCTGTGATCCGCCGAAAAATGCTAGGATGCCGCTTCACATCGGATGGCGAGACCCATGACAATTTCGACGTTGAAACGGATCGGCATCGGTGGTGCGGTGCTGGCGCTCGGACTTGGCGGCATTGATGCATTCGCAGCGGCGCCAAAGCTCGATGGCACGGTCAAGCAAGAGAGCGTGGCGGTGAAAGGCGCGCAACGGACCTTCGTCCTTTATGTGCCGCATGATCTGAAACCGAATGCGCCGCTTCTGTTCGTTTTCCACGGCTCGGGCGGCGACGGCGCTTCGATGCGCGATGTGACGGCGTTCGAATTCGACATGCTGGCGGACCGCGACGGCTTCCTTGTCGCCTATCCGGATGGTTATCAGACAACCTGGAACGATTGCCGCAAGGGATCGCCGCAGCCCGCGCGCCGGATGAACATCGATGACGAAAGCTTCGTCGATGCGATGATCGCAAAGGAAGCAGCCGAGCACGCTATCGACAGGAAGCGTGTGTTCTCGGCGGGCTGGTCGAATGGCGGACAACTCGGCTACCGCTTCGCGATGGAGCGGGCGAATGTTTTCACCGGCGTTGCCGCGCTTTCGGCGACCGTGCCGGTGCCCGCAAATCTTGCCTGTACGCCATCGGGCGCCGCCATGCCGATGATGATCATCAACGGCACGGCCGATCCGATAAATCCGTTCGGCGGCGGCAATGTGATGCTGGGGGGATCAAATCTCGGCGCCGTCTATTCGTCGCAAGACGGCGCGCAATATTGGGCGAAGCTGAACGGCATCACCTCTGGACCTCAAACCAAACGCCTGCCGCACAGAAATGCCTCAGACCCGACCTATGTCGATGAAATGACATGGTCATCGGCCGGCAAGCCACTCGTCGTGATGTATGCGGTTCACGGCGGCGGACACGTTGTGCCGACGCGTGTCCCCCAGGATTGGGGAGGTCTTGGCCGCGAGACCGGCGATCTCGATGCTCCCGTTGCGATCTGGGATTTCTTCTCGAAATTGCCCAGCCGCCCATAAAACCTTAGTCGCCCATAAGAAAAAAAGAGCCCGCATCCGAATGGATCGGACTCTTCATTGTCAATCCTTGGCG
>DASYEG010000130.1:0-13201 GCA_036499145.1 Micropepsaceae bacterium
TACAAAATCGAAGCGCCTTCGGTTGTCGGCCACCCCGCCTTCGAGCGCGCCCATCGCACGCATATCAACACGGTCGAGAATCTCGTGCTGATGATCCCGCTGCTGTGGATCGCGAGTGTGTTCTATGGCGGCCAGATTCCATTTTGGCTCGGCCTCGTGTGGGTGGTGAGCCGCATCCTCTACGCGATCGGCTATGCGCAGACGAATGCGCAACTCCGCGAGCCGGGCGCGGGATTGGGCTTTCTGTCGCTGATCGTCTTGTTTGTGCTGGCGGTGATCGGCCTGACCTAAAGGGCAATCCGGCCAAGCGCCCTGTGTCTCATGCTCTCGCCATGGTGCCGAGGAAAACGCCGGCGAGTATCAGACCGATACCGGCGCTGGCGGCGCCCCACGCCAGCGAGCGAATATAGGGAATGCCGAACGCGTAAAGCGGCAGATAGACCACGCGCCCCACAACATAGAGCCACGCACCCCGCAGGATGAGGCCGTTGTGCACATTGACGAGCTGCGCCAGCACGACCGCCGCGACGAACAATACGAATGTTTCGAGAAAATTGCGCAAGGCGCGCGAAAGCCGCCCGGCGACGCCCGTCAGAGGCGGCATCGCTTCATCGCGCGGACCGACATTGTAATCGACGCCGCGCTGCGCATTCATGCTTAGCGCCTGTGCAAAGATATGGACAAAGCCAAGGATGACGCTCGCGAAGAGCGCCCACATCTCGGTAATCATGGCTGCGCCGCCTGACGTTTCTTGGCGATACGGTCGAGTTCGACGAGTTCCGAAAGCAGGTCCGGTACATCCTTCAGTTTCAGCATATTGGGGCCATCGGACGGCGCGCTGTCCGGATCTTGATGCGTCTCCATGAAGACGGCGGCAACGCCGATGGCGACGGCTGCGCGCGCCAACACCGGCACCATGTCGCGCTCACCACCCGAACGCGTGCCCTGTCCGCCCGGCTGCTGCACGGAATGCGTGGCATCGAACACCACCGGCGCACCGAAGGATGCGAGGATCGGAAGCGCGCGCATATCGGAAACCAGCGTGTTGTAGCCAAAGGAGACGCCGCGTTCCGTGGCGAGCACATTGGGATTGCCGGCATCCGTAATCTTGGCAATCACGTTCTTCATGTCCCAAGGGGCGAGGAACTGACCTTTCTTGACATTGACCACACGTCCCGTTTCCGCGGCGGCCACCAGCAGATCCGTCTGCCGGCATAGGAAGGCGGGGATCTGCAGCACATCGACCGCCTCCGCGGCGACGGCGCATTGTTCACGCTCATGCACGTCGGTCAGCACCGGCATGCCAAAGCGTTCGCGGATATCGGCGAGGATCGGCAGGGCGAGTTCCAACCCAAGCCCGCGGGCGGAATTGGCGCTGGTGCGATTGGCTTTGTCGAAGCTCGTCTTATAGATCAGCCCTACCCCGGCCTTGGCCGCGATCTCCTTCAGCGCCGACGCCATCTCGAAGGCGTGATCGCGCGATTCGAGCGCGCATGGCCCCGCGATGATCGAAAGCGGTCTTCGATTTCCGACTTCGACGGAACCTATGCGGACAATCGCGTTGGGTGCGGTGGTCATCTTTTTCCTGGGCCGCGTCAGTTGTTCGACGATCTTCCGTCGTTGCGAGGCATGGGCGCCAGATCGCAAAGCGCGACGCCGCGCTTGATCTGGTCCATCTGCCATTTGTCGAGGTGCTCCTGATCCATCCCCCTGTCCACAACCTCTTCCAACAGGCCCTGCGGGATCACCACCACGCCATCGGCATCGGCGACGATGATATCATCGGGGAACACGGCGACACCGCCACAACCGATCGGATGCTGCCATTCCACGAGCATCAGGCTGGCCGCCGGCGGTGGCGCAGTAATTCCGCTCATCCAGATGGGCATCTTGCTCGCGAGCAAACCCATCCGGTCGCGCACCGCGCCGTCCGTGACGATGCCCGCAACGCCGCGCTTCACCATGCGCTCCACCACGATGTCGCCGAACGTGGCCGCGTCCCGCGTGCCGCGCGCATCGGCGATGACCACACAGCCGGACGGCATCATCTCGACCGCGTCCCGGTTGACCGGCGGTTTCTTCATGAACGCTCCCTCGATATCCTCGCGCACCGGAATGAAGCGCATGGTGAAGGCACGTCCGACGGTGCGGGGAAAATCCATCCTGAGCGGCATGGGGCCTCGCACCCATTGATTGCGCAAGCCCCTCTTCAACAAGACGCCCGCGATCGAATCGGTCGATATCTGCCGCAAATCATTGAAGTACGTCGGCTCGTCGGCTGCCATGGCACCATCCTGATCGTTCACGGTGTCCCGGACTTAGCGGACCGGCACCACGCCGTCCAGCCGGACAGCGACCCGGTCCCAAGCCTTTCCTGGGCCAAGCCTTTCCTGGGGAGAACTGGAGGGTATGAACACCCCCATGGCGGCAACGATCATTTACGACGGCGGCCGCCCATCGGATTTTCCAGAGTCCGGAAAAATTCGCGCGGCGTCTGGCTTCAGCGCGGCTCCGACGTTCGCGGCGGGGTCTGCGTGCATTCTTCCGCCTCTAATTTCGCCGCCTCCGTGTCAAGATCCACGGCATAGCTGTTCAGGTTCGCCGCGGCCATCGGGTCACATATCCGCGCCGCATGATCGCGGGCCCGCATGGCTTTTGCCCGCAACTCGCGAATCCGCGTTGCGCATTCAGGGAGAAAATTATCGAGTTCGGACATAGTCTTAACCGAAGTTGCCCCCGGTTAATGCAGTCGGCAATATTTGGTTCCCGACATTTCGGCCGGGCGCGCTCACATTTTACGTCTTGCGGACGGAAAAGCCCTTGGAGTTAGACCAGGCGGCTTTGTTGTACGGCGGCGCTGATAAACGAGGCGAACAGCGGGTGCGGATCGAGGGGCTTGGACTTCAGCTCGGGATGGAATTGCACGCCGATGAACCAGGGATGGTCCGGTATCTCGACGATCTCGGGAAGAATCCCGTCCGGCGAAAGTCCAGAGAACAACAGCCCGTGCTCCTCCAATTGGCGGCGGTAGCCGATGTTCACCTCATAGCGGTGGCGGTGGCGCTCGCTGATATTGGTCGCGCCGTAGATGTCTGCGACGCGGCTGCCAGGTTTCAGGACCGCCTCATAGGCGCCAACCCGCATCGTGCCGCCGAGATCGGTGTCGGCATTGCGCCGTTCGATCTCATTGCCGCGCGTCCATTCGGTCATGAGCGCGATCACCGGATGACGCGGCTGACCGAATTCGGTTGAGCCCGCGCTCTCCAACCCGGCGAGATTGCGCGCCGCTTCGATCACCGCCATCTGCATCCCGAAGCAGATTCCGAAAAACGGCACCTTGCGTTCGCGCGCGAATTTCGCCGCCTCGATCTTGCCTTCTGTGCCGCGCTCACCGAAGCCGCCGGGCACCAGGATGCCGTTACGGTCTTCGAGATAGACCGCGGCATCCTGCTTCTCGAAAACCTCCGACTCGAGCCATTCGACATTGACCCGCACATTGTTCGCGAGCCCGCCATGGATGAGGGCTTCGATCAGCGATTTGTACGAATCCTTGACCTGCATATATTTGCCGACAACGGCGATATTGACCTCGCCCTCGGGTTTCAGCACGCGGTCGACGACGGCACGCCAGCGCGAAAGATCGGGCGGCGGCGCATCCTTGATCCCGAAGACGTCGAGCACCTGCGCATCGAACCCCTGCTCGTGATAGGCGATGGGGGCGTCGTAGATGGTCTCCAGATTCATCGCCTGGATGACGCGCTCGGGGCGTACATTGCAGAACAGCGCGATCTTGCGGCGGTCTTCCAGCGGAATCTCCATGTCGGAGCGGCAGAGCAGAATGTCGGGCTGGATGCCGATACTGCGCAGCTCCTTGACCGAGTGCTGGGTGGGCTTGGTCTTCAACTCTCCGGCCGAGGTGATGTAGGGCACCAGCGTCAAGTGCACGAAAGCAGAGCGCTCGGGCCCGAGTTCGTTGCCGAGTTGCCGGATGGCTTCGAAAAAAGGCAACCCTTCGATGTCGCCCACCGTGCCGCCGATCTCGCAAAGCAGGAAATCGACGCCGTCATGTCCGGCCATGACGAATTCCTTGATGGCGTCGGTGACGTGCGGGATGACCTGCACCGTGCGGCCGAGATAAAGGCCCTGACGCTCCTTGGCGATGATGCCCTGATAGATGCGCCCCGCGGTCACATTGTCGGATTTCGACGACGCGACGCCGGTGAAGCGTTCATAATGGCCAAGATCGAGATCGGTCTCCGCGCCATCGTCGGTGACGTAGACCTCCCCGTGCTGATAGGGGCTCATCGTTCCCGGATCGACATTGAGATAGGGATCGAGCTTGCGCAGGCGCACGGTATAGCCACGCGCCTGCAGAAGCGCGCCAAGAGCCGCGGAAGCCAAGCCTTTTCCCAGGGAAGAGACCACGCCGCCGGTTATGAAGATCAACCGCGCCATGGAATTGGACCATGTCTCAAGGTTGGCTCGCGCTCAAGCGTTTTCGCCATGCAACGTGCGGATTCATGTGCAGAAGAGTGCCTGATGTTTTCGCGACTCACCGCGTCGGCGGGACGGCAGGCAGGGCCGGCGCCGGCGCCGGCGGTGGTGCGGCCGGATTGGCGCTCGGTAGAGCCGGTGCGCGCGAGGGCAAAGTCGGGGGTGCGTTCGGATTGGCGGGGGCCGTCTGCCCCGGCGCCACCTGGTTCAGGATCGAGGTTGGACGCCGGGCGCCGAGTGACAGCAATGTGAGCGACATGCTGGTGATGAAAAAGACCAGCCCCAGGATCGCCGTGGTCCGGGTGAGCGTGCTTGCCGCGCCGCGCGGCGAAAACAGACCGCCAAGTCCCGAGCCGCCGCCGCCCATGCCGAGCGCGCCGCCTTCGGAGCGCTGCAACAGCACGACGAAGATCAGCGCCATGGCGACCAGAAGATGAACGATAATGAGTACCGCTTGCATAGGCTGCCGGGGGTCCGTTCCGTGGAGGGAGGGGATATCGATGCGTCGAGGCCCCGCGTCAATAGACGAAATCGGCAACCCGGAAAACAGAAATCGGAAAATCACCGGCGGAAAGTCCAAAAACTCCGCTGAATCGGCGCGTTTAACCCGCATCGCGCGGCATTTGCGCCCGGCTTCGCGAGAGCCTTCGCAAGCAGGGTCCGATTACGCCGCGGCGGAGCGTGCGTTGCGGACCGCGACGATCCGGTCGAGTTCGACAAGGCGCTCGGGTTCGACCTCGTCGCGGGCGAAGATCCGGCCTAGCGCCGAGGTGGCATGGTTGAGAAGATTGAGGGCCGGCTGATAATCGGCGATGACAACGCTGTGCCCGTCGCGCGCCACCATTTCGGTGAGAGCTCGCACCGACCCGGCGATCGAATCGCACCACTCCTCTCCCGCTTCATGTTTGGCGAGTTTGGCGCGGCGCTTCATCTCGACCGCCAGTTGCCCCATGCGTGACAGGATTTCGCAGAAATCGCGGGCGGCCGGATCGCGTTTCTCCAGCATCCGCCATTGCAGGCAGAGTTGCACCGCGTCCCGCCGCACTTTCCCAAGATTGAGCTTTTCCTTGCCCTGCAGCACGCTCTCCAGCATCCGACGCGCCACTTCTTCCTCCGAAAGATTCTCCAGCATCCGGAATCTCAGAGGATTGGGGGCTTCTACGCACTCCGCGCCACCTTCGTCGCTGCGGACATCCCGCCGCCGGTCGGGGCCGATATACTGCGAAGTGACCACGAAACCCTTGCGGCGCTCGGTGAGCAGGCGAACGCGCTCGCCTAGGGTGGTGGTCGAGACGGGACGCGCCACCAGGTCGTCGGCGCCCGAATTCAGCACCTGCCCGATGATCGAGCCGTCGCGCCGCCAGGTCGTGGCGATCACCATGATGAACGGATTGTCGCCCATCTGGCCCTGACGGATGGCCTGGATCATGCCGCAGGTTTCACTTTCAGCTCCCGCCACCTCCGCCAGCAGCAGGTCCGGCGGATCCGTCATAAGGCGGTTGGCCAGGACGTCGAGCGCCGTCACGCCTTCGACGTTTCGGTAGCCGAGCGAGTGCAGTGAGGCTCGTGTGGCGTTGCGGTTCGAGGCGACGGGATCGTAAACCAGTACGCGCGCGGTATCGTAAAGCCGTTTTGCAATCATGTGTTTTCCCCGGCGGATAGCCGAGAGCTAACATGCCGCCCGTTAAGAGGTGTTGCGCGAATTGGAACGCAATTGTGCGGCAATCGTCGAAAATTCTAATCGATGGCCTCAGCGCCGGGGCGCGGCCCGGATAATAGCCAGAAAATCCGCCGCCTTCAGGCTCGCGCCGCCGATGAGGGCGCCGTCAACATTGGCGAGGGCGAGGATGTCCGCGGCATTCTCAGGCTTGACCGAGCCGCCATAAAGGATGCGCATCTCCCCCCCCTCGCCGCCAAAGCGCGTCTTGAGAACGGCCCGGATTGCTTCGTGCATTTGGCCGACATCGGAGGATTGCGGCGTCTTGCCGGTGCCGATCGCCCAGATCGGCTCATAGGCGATGACGAGATCCTTGCCGTTCAGCTCGGCGGGGATGCTTGCCTGTAGCTGTTCCGTCACAACCGCAACGGCGCTGCCGGCGTCGCGCTCCGGGCCGGACTCGCCGACGCAGAGAATCGCCGCCAGACCCGCGCGTCTCGCTGCCCTGACCTTGCCGGCCACGATGACGTTGGTTTCTCCATGATATTGGCGGCGTTCGGAATGGCCCACGATCACCGCGGTCGCCCCGGCATCGCGCAGCATTTCGGCCGAGATATCGCCGGTAAAGGCTCCGGAAGCCAACGCATGGCAGTCCTGGCCGCCGATGGCGACGGACCCGCCTTCGGCGGCTTTCACCGCATCGGCGATCAGCGTTGCCGGGGGGCAGACGAGCACGTCGCCGCGCGCGGGTTCATCGGCAAGTCCCCGCTTCAGCGCCCGGATTTCCCCCAGAGCGTTCCTCAGCCCATTCATCTTCCAATTGCCGGCCAACAACATGCGCATGCTTGATCCTCTGCCCAATGCCGTGCTTGATCCGGCGGGCGGCAACCCCATTTTTCGTTAAAGCCTTGCCGCGTTCCGGGCCTCTCCCTATCATCCGCGGCCTTTTGAGACTATTTGGTTTTCCCATGCTGCAACAACTTCGCATCGCCTCCAAATCCTGGGTTGCATCCGTCGTCATCGGCATTCTCGTGCTGGCGTTTGCCCTGTGGGGCGTGGCCGATATCTTTACCGCGTCCGGCGTGGACAATGTTGTCGCCAAGGTGGGCGGCACGGAGATTTCGGCGAACGATTACGATCTTCAGCTCAAGAACCAAATCCGCAATCTGTCGGCCCAGACCAAGAACCAGCTCACCATGGAGCAGGCCAAAGCGATCGGCCTCGACAAGAATGTGCTCGATCAGGTGATCGCGCGCGCGGCCCTCGACGAGCAGGTCAAATCGCTCGGCCTGACCGCCTCACAGGATACCATCGCCACCCAGATACGAACGAATCAGAGTTTCCGAGGCGCGGACGGCAGCTTCGATCCCAATCTTTTCCTGCGCACGCTTCAGGACAACGGGATGTCGGAGCAGGCCTTTGTCGCCGCTACGAGTTCGGACATCGCGCGTGAGCAATTGCTCAACGCGGTGACCGACGGGATGGTGGCGCCGCCAGGTCTGGCGCGCCTGCTTTATGATTTCATCAACGAGCAGCGCGTCATCGACTATCTGGTGGTGACCCCGGAAGAAGCCGGTCAGGTCCCCGAACCGAGCCAGGCCGATCTCGAGGCCTATCATAAGGCTCACGCCGCCCAGTTCAGTTCGCCGGAATATCGTTCTTTCGATTATGTGCAGATCGGCCCCGATCAGGTCGCCGGCGAAATCCAGATTTCGGACGACGATATCAAGGCCGAATATGATTCGCATAAGGCCGATTACGACAAGCCCGAACAGCGCGAGGTCGAGCAGATCGCCTTTCCGACCCAGGAAGCTGCCAACGCCGCTGCGATGAAGATCAAGACGGGAGCCGATTTCACGGCACTCGCCCATGAGCGCGGATTGAAGGATGCGGATTTGAAGCTCGGCACCTTGGCGGCGGCCGGCCTCGACCCAAAGCTTTCTGCGCCTGTTTTCGCAGTGCCCGAAGGCGGTGTGACACCTGCCGTGCAGGGGCCGTTCGGCTGGGTGATCCTGCGAGCCGCCAAGGTAATCCCCGGCGAAATGAAGACGCTCGATCAGGTCAAGGATGAGATCAAAGCCGGCCTGGTGAAGACTCGCGATGCCGCCAAACTCACCGAGATCGCAAACAAGTTTGAAGATGAGCGCGGAAGCGGCGGGACACTTGCGGAAGCGGCCATGAAAGAAGGTTTGATGCTCCATCATGTGGCCGCTATCGACCGCATGGGGATGACCCCTGAAAAGAGCGAGCCGGAAATCGCAAAGATCCCGCAAGTGCTGGAACAGGTATTCCAGACAGAGGTCGGGGAGGACAGCGACCTGTTCCAGAGTCCGGACGGCCAATATTTCGCGGTCAAGGTCAACAGCTCCATGCCGCCCGCGATCAAGCCTCTGGATTCGGTGCGCGAGGAGGTCAAGGAAGGCTTCATCGCCGATGCGCGAAACAAATTGCTGCAAACCAAGGTTCAGACGCTCGCCGCGGAAGCGATGAAATCAGGCAGCCTTGCGGCGGCAGGCAAAGCGCTTGGCCATCCGCCGGTCACCAGCATGCCCTTAAAGCGCGGTGACATGGGCGATGTCTTTTCGATGCAGCTGATCGGTCAGCTTTTCGCGGTTCCGCCGGGCGCCGTGATCACCGGCCCGGCCGGCAAGGGCAACGGCATCGTTCTCGCGCGCGTGGTGAAGGTTACCCATCCCGAGCCCGACGTTTCGAGCGCGGATTATGTCAATTTCCGCAGGACCGCCGCACAGCAATTGAGCATGACGGCGGTGGATTCTCTGGCGGCCGCCGCGCGCAAGAAAGCGGGCGTGAACATCCATCAAGCGACCGTCCAGCGCGTCCTCGGCGACGCGCAGCAATAGATTTCAACGTCATGGATATCGCGCCCGGCTTCGCCGCTTTTGCGTCCGCCTACGAAAAGGGCCAGCCGCAGGCTCTCTTCGTGCGCAGGATCGCCGATCTCGAAACTCCGGTTTCCGCATTTCTGAAACTCGCCGAAAGCCGCACCAATGCCTTCCTGTTCGAAAGCGTGCAAGGCGGCGAGACCCGCGGGCGCTATTCCATCATCGGTCTGAAGCCCGATCTGATCTGGCGCTGCCGGGCCGGCGCGGCGGAGATTAACCGCGACGCCTGCGTGGACGCGGATCGTTTCGTCCCCGACGCGGATGCGGATGCCCCCCTTCGTTCGCTCAAGCGCCTCGTCAAGGAAGCCGAGATGACATTGCCGGCGGAATTGCCGCCGATGTCGGTCGGCCTGTTCGGCTATCTCGGCTACGACATCGTGCGTCACATGGAGAAGCTGCCCTCTGCGCCTCCCGACGTGCTCGGACTTCCTGAAGCGTGTCTGTTGCGCCCAACCATTACCGCCATCTTCGACAATGTCCGCGACGAGATCATCGTGGTGACGCCGGTATGGCCGCAAGCCGGAATCTCGGCGCGCGCGGCCTATGCGCGTGGCACCGAGCGGCTCGAGGAAATCGTGAGCGACCTCGAACGGATGGGCACGCCGCAGCCAACCTCCAGCGTCGAGCCGACGCTGGGGCCGGCGGAATCCAATACCAGCCACGCGGATTATCTTGCCATCGTCGAGAAGGCAAAGGCGTATATCCGCGCCGGCGACATCTTCCAGGTGGTTCCAAGCCAGCGATTCCGGCGGAGTTTTTCATTGCCGCCCTTTGCGCTGTATCGCGCCCTTAGACGGCTGAACCCATCACCCTTTCTCTATTTTCTGAATTTTCCCGGCTTTGCAATCGTCGGCTCAAGTCCGGAGATCCTGGTGCGTCTGCGCGATTCCAAGGTCACCATTCGCCCGATCGCGGGCACGCGTCCACGCGGAAAAACTCCGGATGACGATTCCAGGCTCGCCGAGGAATTGATGGCCGATCCGAAGGAGCGCGCCGAGCATCTCATGTTGCTCGATCTCGGACGCAACGATGTCGGCCGTGTCGTGCAAACCGGCAGCGTCACCGTGACGGATCAGTTCTTCATCGAGCGTTATTCGCATGTGATGCATCTGGTGTCGAATGTCGAAGGACATATCCGCGACGGTCTCGATGCGGTCGATGCCCTGGTTGCGGGCTTTCCGGCCGGCACGCTGTCGGGTGCGCCCAAGGTGCGCGCGATGGAGATCATCGACGAATTGGAAAAGGAGAAGCGCGGTGTCTACGCCGGCGCGGTGGGCTATTTCGCCGCGAATGGCACGATGGATACGTGCATCGTGCTGCGCACCGCTGTCGTCAAGGACGGCGTGATGTATGTGCAGGCAGGCGGCGGGGTGGTTGCGGATTCCGATCCCGAGGCCGAATTCCAGGAGACCGTCAACAAGGCAAAGGCCCTGATGGCAGCCGCCGACGAAGCCGTGCGCTACGCCTCGGCGCCCAAGCGCGGGCCGTAATCTGTCCCTGCCCGGTGCCGCGGCCCCGCGCGGCGTTCCCTTCGCCGATCCGCCCTGCGCTCACGAACCGTGGTGCAGCACGCTCAGGCCTTTTTCCCGCAGCGGTGCGAGCACAGCCGGCGCCACGCTCTCATCCCAGCGGTCCATCATGTTCGTCGCAAATTGGGCAATCGGCGACCAAGCCGGGTGCTCGCCGCCGAACCAGATCATGGCCGCATAAAAGACGAGCGCGGCGAGAACGAACCAGGACAACGAACTGCTGTGCTCGGCGCCCTGCGCTCTAGGCGGCCTGCTATGCGAACTCATATGAACATGCTTCGTCATGACGCCATCACGCCGCATGGCGAGCGTGAAGTCAAAACACTCCGCCAAGCAACGTCGCCGAATGCTGAGTACCGCGGATAAAATTCAACGCGAATGCAATCATGACAAAATGCGCAAGCAAAGAGCCAGACGTTTATGACGTTATTGCGAATAATGCCGTTCAAATGCGAGGGGGTGGACTGTCCGTGTCCAGCCCCCTCCCGAAAGAGACCCGGCTAGTTGGCGTTGGCAGTACGGATCGCGGTGAAGCCGTACATCACCAACAGATGGGCCTTGTTGGATTGCCCATCACCCCATTGCTTGTTCGCCAGCGGCTCCGGATTCTTCACCTCGATGTCGAAACGTCCCGCCCGCTTGAGCAGATTGTCGTCGAGGCTGACCTGCAGCTCGGTCGCGTTGATGCGTTTGTATGGGACGGCCCGGCCGTCGAAATAGACCCGGCTGCGGCGCACGAAATTGAAACCTTTCAATGTGAGCGTGGTGGTGGGGCTTCCTTCCGCGATCATCACCGGCGTGATCGCCTCGATGGCGGGCTGCGGATTCTCCAGCGGATCGGGAGCTTCGCGCATCGCGGCTTCGCCTTGGAGCGCGCGGAACGTCGCCTGCTTCAGCGATTGCGTCCATTCTAAATTGTCGACCACCGCGCGGTCTTCAGCCCCGCCGCCGAACGGTGTGCCGTACCACGCATGATAGCCAAGCTCGACAGGCTTGCCGTCGAACACCACCGTGCTCACCTTTCGCAAATTCGCGACGTCGGCGAGCGGATCGGCATCGACCACGATGACATCGGCGATTTTGCCTGTTTCCACCGTGCCGATCTTGTCGGCGACATGCAACGCTTCGGCGGTCCATTTGGTCGCGCCCTGGATCACATGCATCGCGGGGATTCCGGCCTCCGCCATCGTCTCCATCTCATCGTGCAGGATGAAGCCCGGAGCTTTCTGGTTGTTGGTATCGCCACCGGCGAGCACATGGCCCCCGGCTGCGTCGTACATCCTGTTGAAGCGCAGCATGTTGGCGAACCCGCGTGTACGGCGGTCGCGAACAGCCCCCGCGTCGGACCGATTATAGGTGGCGAAGAAACTGCGGATATTGCCGTCGTCGTAATAGGCGCGCAGATTAGGGTCCTGAAACGTCTTGCGCGCCTCGGCCTGGAAACGCGCCCAGCCCTTCGGATAACCCGGCGAATCGTGCACCAGGGTCGGCACCAGATTCACATGGTGCTCGACCAGAACCTTGATCAGGTCGTTGGCTTTCGCATCGTCCATTTCGGCGTAGCGGTCGAGTTCGTTGTTGGCGCGCGTGCCATCCTTGGCGACGGCTGCCCCGATTCCCGTGGAATGGGGGAACACGTCGGCACCGGCGAGCGCGCCTTCCTTCGGACCGGTCTTGGGTCCACCACAACGGCAAAAGGCGGGTTTTCCGGCTTTGTGCGCTTCGTCGAAGGCGGTTTGATAGATTTCCGGCGCGTAGGAACCGTCATGCAGCATCACCATGTCGGCGCCGGCCGCCAGGAAGCGCCGCGCGAAGGCCCGCGCATCGTCGGGCGATTTGGGATCCTTGCGTGTGGCAAGTGCCGATTCCAGTCCGGTCGGCATGGCGCCGCCGCGAATGCCGCCAAGGTGACCAATTCCGACCATCTGCCGCGGCCCGATGGCCTTGCCGTGATTCACCGCATCGCGCTGTGCGATGGAAACTTCCTCACCATCACCGATATCGACAGTGGAGGTCACGCCCTGATTGAGAAATACTTCGCCCCAGTACCAGGCGATATTGGTCTGCGCGTCCCACAGACCCGGCAGCACGTATTTGCCACTCGCATTGATCGTCTGCGCGCCAGCCGGAACCGGTACCGCGCCCGCACGTCCCACCGCGAGGATACGATTGCCCTGGATCACCACGACGGAATTCGCGACCGGCGCACCGCCATTGCCATCGATCAGCGTGCCCCCTTGGATGACGATCGCAGGACCACCGGCGTTCTGAGCGGCCACCTTGACCGGTCCAACGCCTATCGCCAGCCCCAGACAAGCAGCGACGGAAATCCCGCAAAGAAGCTTCTTCATGACATATCTCCCCAGAGGCGCTGTGCGCGGCCATTTTCGGTTCCCATCATAGGACGGGTCGCGCGCGATCTCATATGACTTGTTGGAAAGGCTTTTTCCCGCAAGAAAGCCGCCTTCACCGGCGGTACAACCCAAGAAGCCTTGCTAAAGCATTGTTTTCACATATTAAATGAAGGGCTTACGTTCCTGCTGCGTTTGCGCGAAAATGAGCTTCGAAACAGGCGCGCTCCCGTGGCGCGCGGACACACCGAGGAATACGCGGCTCCA